>JAUHVS010000078.1 GCA_030424955.1 bacterium
TCGAGATCGGCAGCACCCGGCGCGTCCCCGTCTCGCTGAACACCACCCGCGCCACCGTGGCGCTCATCTCGCTCGCCGTCTCGGCCAGGGTCGTCAGGCCCACCACCGCATAGGCGGCGCGGTGTAGCGGGCTCAGGTCGCGCAGCAGCGTCGCGGCCCGCCCCGTGCCCCGCACCGCCGCCACCCGCGGTGCAGGGATCACCTCCGAGGCCACGATCAGCTCCACCCCCTCGTTCTCCAAGAGCTGCGCCGGCACGTTGGCGCTCAGCGCGCCATCCAGCAGCACCTGCCGCGGCCGGTGCGTCGCCGCGAAGAACGGCGGCAGCGAGCCGCTCGCCCGCACGCCCTGGCCCAGGGTCCCGGTGAGCACCGGCGTCTGCGAGGCCGTCACCAGATCGGTACAGGCCGGGAAGAACGGCACCTCGGGCTCCAGCAGATCCCGCGGGCGCCCATCGGGCCAGGCCAGCTCGCGATCCAGGTGCGCCTCGAGCACCCGCCCGGTGATCGCCCCCGCCGCGACGCGCCCCGCGAGGGCCCACTGGCGGTGCAGCAGCTGGGTGAGCCCCGGCAGCCCGAAGGCCGAGTAGTAGCTGCCCACCACCGCGCCGAAGCTCGCGCCGCTGACCATGTCGACCGGCACCCCCCGCCGGGCCATGTGGTACAGCACCGCCAGGTGCATGTAGCCCCACGCGCCCCCGCCGCCGAGGGCCACCCCCACCCGGCGGCCGCTCAGCGCCCGCGCCAGGGCCGACAGCCGCTCGCCGTGGGCCGCCGGCACCAGGCCGTCCAGCGGCATCGCGAAGCGCACCGTGGACGGGGGCAGCCCGCCGGCGCGGAGGCGGACGTCAGGGCCAAAGACCGCATACACAAAGGGCAGGCCGGGCCCATCGGCGGGCAGCGGCGCGCGCCCCGTGGGATCCACCAGCACCGACCGGTCGGCCAGCGCCCTCAGCGGCGCCGTGGGCCGCCCGGCGGGCCCGAGGATCAGCACCTGATCCACGGGCCGCCCCGCGCCCATGAGCTCGCCCAGCACGGCGCGCACCCGGCGCGACAGCACGCCGTCCCCCACGGGCACGGTGACGCACACGCCCCACGGCCGGGCGGCGGTGTGCACCTCTCCGGCCCCGGCGGTGAGGCGCACCAGCACCGTGCGCTCGTCGAAGTCCGCCGCCAGCTGCGCCGCCACCCCCTCGGCCAGCCGCGCCAAGGCCTCGGGCGCCACGGGCGCCAGGGGCTCGAAGAGCGCGACGTCGGCGTCGATCTTCAGCGCCTCCAGGGTCTGGCGCCGGGCCGCCAGCCGCGCCTCGGTGCGGCTCTGGAAGGCCCCGCCCCCGGCCACCACCTCTTCGCAGCGGTGCCGGCTGATGTACACCACCTGAGCCGGCAGCCGGGCGCGCCAGGCCCCCATCTCGCGGATGGTCGAGGCGTCGGCCACCAGGGCGCACTGGCCCGGCCCGACCACCTCCAGCACCTCGACCGGCGGGCGGTGGCGGGCGGCCGCGTCCGGGCGCGGCCGGGTGCGGATCAGCTCGCCCTCGAGCACCACCGCGTAGCCCCCGCGGCGCTGGATCAGCGACGGCGCCACGAGCCCCACCCGCCAGGTCAGCGCCCGCGCCCCCTGCAGCAGCGCGTGCAGGCGCGCGCGCCCGAGGCCGCGCAGATCGGGCTGGCTCGCCAGGGCGTCCACCACCCGCAGGCGCTCGGCCTCCACCACCGCCCGGGAGTCCGCGAAGTCGGCGAACCACGCCGCGCGGGTGCGCAGGCTCCAGACGTCCGCCCCGCCCGCGCGCCCCCGCTCGAAGCGGTCCAGCGCCACCAGCACGGCGCCGGCCTGGGCCACCGCCTGCCCCGCCGCCGGCGCGGCCCGCCAGCCCAGGGCCTCGACGCCCACCAGATCCCCCAGGCCCAGCGACACCGGCGGCTCGCCGGGCAGGGTGACCGTCACCGCGCCCGCCGCCACCCACCACGCCGCCGCCGGCCGCTCACCCGCCGCGAAGAGCTCTGTGTCGGCCCCAAAGCGACAGACCCGCGCCCGATCGAGGATGAGCCGCCGCTCGCTGCGGGCCACCTGCCGCAGATCCGGGCTGACCTCGAAGGCCGCGGCCATGACCATCCGGTCGCCCAACCGGTTGCGGCGCTGCGCGGACCACCCCAGGCGATCGAAGGCGTGATCGAGGGCGGCCCGCGAGGCCCGCAGCACCACCGACGGCACGATGGCCTCGAAGTCGGCGTGCGCCGCGCTCGGGCCCACCGGCAGCAGCGCGCCCGCCACCAGCACCGGTCGCCCCGGCACGTGCACCCGCGCCCAGGTGCCATCGTCGGCGTCCACCGACACATCGCGGGTGGCCTTGAGCGAGGCGTCGGCCTCACCGTCGCCCATCAGCGCGACGGCGATCTGGCCCCCCACCCCCAGCAGCTGGCACACGATGTCATCGGCCGCGGCCCACAGCAGCCCGCCCTCCGGCAGCGCGACGTGGCTGTCGAAGGCCGCCGCCAGCACCTGCAGCGCAGCGGGATCGAGCTGAGCGAAGGCCGGCTGGGCGCGCAGGGCTTTGACCCGCTGGTCCAGGGCAAGGGGATCCACCCGGGTGACCGGACGTGGCATTGGCATCCTCGCTGGGTCGTGACACCCTCGGCGCCGACGCTAGCCCCCGGCCCGCTGGAAGTGCAACGCCCATGACCCCCGCCGACGCCGCCCACCTCCGCTGCCCACAGACCGGCGCCCCGCTACGCTTCGACGGCACCCTCGACGCCCGCGGCCACCTCGCCACCGGCCACCTGCGGCCACCGGGCGCGGGCCCCACGTGGCGGGTGCTCGACGGCCTGCCGCGGCTGTACCGCGAGGCCCAGGTGGCCCGCGCCGACCGCTTCATGCGCCGCTTCTACGACGGCCTGCCCCGCGCCCACGATCCGGCCGTGAAGGTGCTGCTGCCGCTGCTGCAGGGCTTCAGCGAGACCGAGGACCGCCTGCGGGACGCCTACATCGCGCGCCTCGACCTGGGCTCGCTGCCCACCGATCGCCCCGTGCACATCCTGGAGGTCGGCGTGGGCACCGGCGCCAACCTGCCCCGGGTGCGGGCCGCCCTGCCCCCCGGCGCCGACGTGCGCCTGTGGGGTCTGGATCTGAGCGCCGGCATGATCGGCCGCCTGCGGGCGAGCGGCCGGGCCACCGACGTGCGGCTGCTCATCGGCGACGCCCACCACCTGCCCTTCGCGCCCCAGCACTTCGACCGCGTGTTCCACGTGGGCGGCATCAACGGCTTCGGCGACGCCCGCCGGGCCCTCGCCGAGATGGCCCGGGTCGCGCGGCCCGGCACGCCCATCGTGGTCTGCGACGAGCAGCTCGATCCGAGCCGCGACCACAGCTGGTTCCACAGGCTGGCCTTCCAGGCCGTCACCTTCTACGACGACGACCCCCGAGCGCCCACGCACCTGCTGCCCCCCGGCGCCCGGGTCATCGCCGATGAGCAGCCCACGCGCTTCTTCTACAGCCTCACCTGGACCCAGCCCGGTTGACCCCGGCGCACCCGCGCTGGATGCTGCCGCCACCGCCGCCCGTCCCCCGCAGGAGCCGCCATGTCTGGTCTGCCCATGTTCTTCCGCGCGCTGATCCGCACCGGCCCCCTGCCCCTCTCGGGGACCGCCGCCGCCAGCTTCATGGGCCGGTCCGCCGCGGACCTCTCGCGCATCGCCACCCAGGCGGTGGACCTGCTGGGCGACGGCCTGGGCACGGCGCTCATCGAGGCCGGCCTGGCGCCGAGCCAGGTGCCCCCCGCCCTCACCGCGGCGGCGCTGCGCAGCGATCCTGACTTCGCGCCCGTGCTGGCGGGCGAGCGCACCCTGGCTCGCCACGACGAGGGGCCCGCCGTGCGCGCGGCGCAGCGGCTCCTTCAGGCGGTCGGCGCCCGGCGCGGGGGCGCCCCGGCCGAGCTCGCCCTGTCGGTGTGGGGCGCGGACGGCGACTGGGGCGACGAGTCCATCGCCGCCACCGCGGCCGCCCGCGTGCACTTCGGGCTGAAGGCGGACGGCCCGTTCGGCGCCGTCGACGCCCACGCCCTGCTGGCCGCCCTGGCCGACGCGCGGCCCACGGATCTGCTGGCGCCGCTGCCCCCCGAGGCGAAGATCAGCGCCGGCGCCCTACGGATCTGTCAGATCGCCGAGGCCATCGCCGCGGCCACCCCCGAGGCGCCCTACACCCACGCGGCCGAGGGCACCACCTTCAGCTACTGCGCCGAGGACTTCGGCGTGGCGGCGCGGCTCGATGGGGCCCTGCTCGCCCCCGGCGGCGTGCGCTACGGCCTGCGCACCGGCAGCCCCGGCTACTGGAAGTGCAACATCCTGGGCGGGATCGTCATCACCCTGGCCGGCCTGCCGAACGCGGCCTTCTACTGGTCCGACCGGGTGCGCACCCTGCACTTCCCGCGGACCGAGCGCTTCGGCGCGTGCCTGCGCGTGCTGCCCGGCTGGCAGCAGGTGCGCCACCTCGACCACCGCGATCCCGACGACGAGACCCAGCCCCTGCGCGGCCCCGCCCAGCAGGCCGAGATCCTGGAGCTGCTGCGCGAGGCGCTGCCCGGCGATCTGCTCTTCGTCGATCACCCCGGGGCCCCCGGCAACAACGGTGGCCACACCCGCATCACCGTGGCCGTCGCGGCGGCGGACGACCCGGACGCCGCGCCCGCCTTCGTGCAGGCCGGCGAGCTGAAGGCGGTGCGGCGCCGGGACGGCCTCGCCGCGCTCGGCGGCGGCGCCGAGATCCAGCTCTGGCTGCTGCGGTTTACCGGCTGAGGCGGCGGGGCACAGGGACGCCACAGCGATGGGCGGCAGGGCTCACCGCGGGCGATGGGCGCGGCGCCACACTCGGGTCAGGCCGCGCGACGCTCACTCAGCCCGTCCAGCAGGCCCGCCTCCACCGCCGCCGCCAGCTGCGCCTGGCCCACCAGCACCCGCCAGCTCACCGCGTCGAAGCGCGGGACCAGGCGCCGGTAGGCGGCGAACACGCCCATCGGATCCACCGGCGACAGCTTCTGCGCGCCCAGCAGCCAGTCCCGCACGGGCAGCTCCGGGTGAAGGGGACAGGGCAGGTCCGGCAGCGCGTGCCACAGGCCCGCCCACGCCTCGCCCACCCGCTCGCGGCGCTGGGCGTACAGCGCGACATCGCGCACGCCCTGCTGGGTGTGGATGGTCAACACCATCACCGCGTCGTGCAGCGCCGCCAGCGGCGCCGCCGCCGCGCGCAGCCCGCCGGCGAGCTGCCAGAGCGCCGGCCACTGCGCCCGCTGCTCCGCGACCCCAGCCAGCAGCGGGCCGAACTGCGGGTCGAAGGCCAGGGCCCCGGCCAGCGCCAGCCGGGCGGTGACCTCACCCTCCAGCGCCGCCAGCTCGGCCTCGGCCGCGCGGCGCGCCTGCCGGTGGGCGGCGATGGCCGCCTCGAAGGCCGCCGGGCTCGCGGCGGGCACCCCATAATCGGCAGGCGTGCAGGGCGAGCCCAGCGCCACCAGCTCCGCGCCCTGGCGCACGTTCTGCAACGCCAGGTCGCGCTCGACGAGGGCGCGCCGCGCGTCGGTGAGCGAGGCGCCGCCGGTCAGGCCGCGGGCCCGCAGCCGCTGCAGATCGCCGACGGGATCGGCCGACATCGTGCCCGGCCCGGCCGCGGCGAGGACCCGGCGCGAGCCCACCCGGCCGCCCCCTAGGAAGCCATCGAGCAGGTCGACCTCGGCGGCGACGACCGCTCGATCTGCACGGAACGCCTGCGCGTCCACCCACTGCAGGGGCTCATCTGCGTGCCGCACCAGCCCGGCGAACCGCGCCCGCGTGGCGGCCTGGCAGAGCGCAGTGAAGCCCTCGAACAGGCTCGCCGCCGGCCGGTCGTCGTCGATCACCCCCGCCCATTCGGTCCCCTGCGCCACCCGCAGCCGGTCGGCGGGCGCCGGCCACGGCCCCGGCCCGCCACCGTCGCCGCCGTCCGCGGCCGGTCGCTCAGCGCTCGGCGCCCGCAGATCCAGCGCGATCAGCCGCGGCAGATCCTCACAGAGCCGGCCCCGATCCAGCGCGTGCGCCACCTGCTGCCACCCGGCGCGGCGGGCGATGCCCTGGGCTCGCCGCTGCTGCGCCACGGCGTCGATGAACACCGCGCTGCCCACCAGCTCGGCGGCGAACCGATCGGCGGCGAGGGCCCGGCGCCGCCGGACGCCCGCCGTCGCCACGCCCAGGCCCCAGCGCACCGCCGACAGCACAGCGCGCAGGCCGGCGTCCACCCAGGCCAGCGGGCGGCCGAGGCGCCACGCGCCCCCGCTGCAGGCGAAGCGATCCATCGCCGGCGCCCAGCGGTCCCGCCCCTCGCTCGCCCGCGCGAGCCACGCGTCCACCTGCTCGATGAAGGCCACGCACTGACCGGCCGAGGTGCCCTGGCCCGCCCGGGCCAGCTCGCTGCCCACCAGCGCCGCGAGCGAGCCCCGCGACAGCGCCGCCACCAGCCCCAGGCCGATCACCAGCCGCCCCTGCACCAGCCGCACGTCGACGCCCGCGTCCACCGCGACCCAGCGCGGGGCCCGGGTGCCGACGGCCGCGGCCACGGCCCGGGCGAACCGCGTCCACGCGAGGGCCTCGTGTGGCCCGAGGGCCAGCCGCCCTGCGGGCTGAACGGGCGGCGCCAGCACCGGCCGCAGCATCGCGACCAGCAGCAGGCTCCCCACCAGCCCCAGGGCCACCGCCCCCACCCGCGACGTCACCGGGGGCGCGATGACCAAGGCCGCCAGCCCCCACACGACCCCCGCGACCGCCGCCGCCCACAGGAGCGGCACCGCCCCGACCAGCAGCGCCACCGCCGCCAACCCCAGATCGCCGAGGGGGTGCGCGATGCGGCCCGCCACCCGGCCGTGGACCGCGAGGGCGCGCTCTGTGTGTCCGTCCACCATGATCCTCGGCCTCCCGTGGCCGTCCGCACGCACCCCCACGGCGCGGGCGACGGGGGCCGCCTGGCTGGGAGGTGTCTGCCGAATGTGAGCTTTGTGTAGTTTTGCGGCGACCGTGTCGGAAGTCCAGGCCGGCGTGACGAATGTTCGTTTCCAGGCCAGCGCCTCACCGCGCTGCGTCGAGGAGGGGTGGGCCCGCCCGGCCCAGCGCGCCCGCCTTGGGCGGGGCCGCCGCCCCGTGAAGCGTTGACGAACGCGGGCCGGTTGCCTACTCATGGGGCACGGCCACCCGTGAGCGTCCATGACCCGCAAGCCCTCATCGGATCCCGTGCGCCGCGCGCTGCTCCTCGACGCGGCCGCGCTGCTCTTCGAGCAGGCCGGGCCCAACAAGACCACCGTGGCCGACATCGCCCGCGCCGCGGGCGTCAGCGTCGGCTCGGTCTACCTGGAGTTTCCGGGCAAGGGGGGCATCCTGGCGGCCCTGGCCGCGCGGCGGCTGCGGGGCATCGTCGACGCCATGGCCGCCGCCGCCGCCGCCCAGCCCCCGGGGCCCCGCGCCGTGGCCGCGGCGCTCACAGCCCGCACCGAGGCCTTCCTGGCCGATCCGGCGGCCGCGCCGCGGGCCGAGGCCCTCGCGCGCTGCGACTGCGACGCCCTGCACGCCACCTGGCAGGGGTTTGTGGCGCAGCAGGCCCAGCTCATCGACGCCTTGCTGCAGGCCGGCGCCGCCGCCGGACAGCTCGCCCCCGACGCGGCGACCCTGCGCCCCGCCCTGCTCGACGCCTACGCCAGCCTGCTCCCGCCCGCGCTCCACCACCGATCACCGGCGGCGGCCCGGGCCACCCTCACCGGGCTCCATCGGCTGGTCTTGGCGGGCCTTGGGGCGATCCGCGAGGTCGCCGCCCCGTGAGCATCGAGCGCGCCCTCACCCCCCGCTTCCTCCACCTGGTGCTCCGCGACAGCACGGGCGCGCCCTTGGCCAACCGCCCGTTTCACATCGTGTTTCCCGACGCTGAGCCCCTGACCGGTACCACCGACGGCGGCGGCCGCCTGTCCACGCCCGTCCCCGCCGGCGCCGAGACCGCCACCCTCACCGTGGCCTACCGCAGCTTCGCCCTGCGGCTCGACGCCCTGGCCCCGGTGACCCACGTGGCCGGCGTGCAGGCCCGGCTGAACCACCTCAACTTCTTCGCCGGCGCCGTCGACGGCGTGCACGGCCCGCGCACCACCGCCGCCCTGCGCGCCTTCCAGGCGGCCCACGCCCTCGACGCCAGCGGCGCCCTCGACGCCGCCACCTTGGACTGCCTGACCAAGACCTACAGCGGCCAGTGAGCGATCCCACCGCGCCCCCGCCGTCGGCGGCCGACACCCCCGTCGAGATCGCCGTCGCCCTCACGGACCGCCCGGATGGGCCCGCCAACACCCTGGTGGTCTACGACTGGTTCTCCCACGTGGGCACGCCGCCCCGCGGGGGCCACGCCGTCGAGGCCCTGGTGGACGGCGAGGCGGCCTGGGGCCGGGTCCACGCCGATCTGCTGCAGGCCCGCCGGGACGTGCGGGTGGCCACCTGGATGCTGCGGGCCGACACCGAGCTCGTGCGCCCCGAGGGCGCCGCCCTGGCCCCGCCCGACCAGCGCGCCGCCCACCGCTTTGGCGCCGTCATCGAGCACCTCGCCGACCGCGGGGTGGCCGTGCGGGTGCTCATCTGGGGCATGACCTACACGCCCATGCTCGATGGCTGGCTGCGCCGCTGGTACTGGCAGGTGCCCCCCAACATCGACGTGCTGGAGCAAGACCACCCGGTCCTCATCGGCAGCCACCACCAGAAGACCATCACCATCGACGGCCGCGTGGGCTACTGCGGCGGCATGAACCTCAAAGAGAACGACTGGGACACCACGGGGCACGCCGTCTTCGAGCCCCGCCGCATGCCCCACGACAGCGATCCGGCCGACCGCCGGGCCGTGGCCGAGCGGCGCGCCCCCAGCAAGTTCGCCCCCCGCCACGACCTCACGCTGCGCATCGAGGGGCCGACCGTCGGCGATCTGGACGACAACTTCACCCAGCGCTGGGCGCGATCGGTGACCCAGTGGCGGCGGCGGCCCGCCGGCTGGATCGGCCAGCTCTGGCGGCGCGTCACCGGCAAGCGGCTGCCCCCCGATCTGGGCCCGCCCCTCGAGACCTCGCCGCCCGCTGGCGACGCGTGGGTGCAGATCGTGCGCACCCGGCCGGCGCGCCGGGGCGGGCTCTTCTCAGCCCCCCCGGCCGAGCAGGGCATCCTCGACGCCTACCGCCGGGCCATCGCCAACGCGCGGCGGGCCATCTACATCGAGAACCAGTACTTCCGCTCTCCGCTCATCGGCGAGGCCCTGGCCGAGGCCCTGGCCCGCAACCCGCGGCTGCGGCTGATCGTGGTGGCGTGGCCCATCAACGAGGGCAAGAAGAGCTGGCTGGACCCCAGCGGCTACTGGACCGCCCACACCCAAGACCTGATCCGCGCCGTCCGCCCCGACTTCACGCTCACGCGGGTCATCGCCGCCGATCCCGACGCCGCGGGGCAGCTGAGCCACCGCCCCATCGACGTGCACGCCAAGATCATGATCATCGACGACGTGTGGCTGACCATCGGCAGCGCCAACATCAACGACCGCGGCTTCAAGTACGAGGGCGAGATCAACGCGGTGGTGGTGGATCGCCGCGAGGCGCACCGCCTGCGGGTGGCCCTGATGGCCGAGCACCTGGGCCTGCCGGTGGACGATCCGCGGCTGCTCGAGCAGGACGAGGCCTTCGACCTGTGGGCCGCGCGCGCGCAGGCCAACCCTGGCCGGCTCGCCCGGGGTGAGGTGCCCGAGGGCCACGTGCACGCCTTCGTGCAGCAGGCCCCGGCCCGCTCACCCTTCGGGGTCGGCTCCGGCGTCTTCTGAGGCGATCGGCAGCGGCCCATCGCTGCGCACCGCCCCAGGCCGGCGCACGGTGCCACGGGGCACGGGGTCGTGGTGCACGAGCACCTCGGCGGCCCCTACAGCCTCCATGATCCCGAACTCCACCCGCTCCCCGATGTCATGGGCGACCTGCAGCGGCATGTCATCCACCAGATCGATGTGCAGCTGAACGAACACCTGGCCCCCCGACCGCCGGGTGCGCAGGTCGTGCACGTCAGGCTCAGCCAGGGCGATGGCCTCGATCTGCGCGCGGGCCTCGTCGGCCAGCTCGCGATCCATGAGCATGTCGATGGAGGCCGCGCCGATCTGCCAGGCCCCGCGCAGGATGTAGATCGCCACGCCGAAGGCGATCAGCGGATCGGCCCACGCCTGCCCCATGGACGCCAGCACCAGGGCCAGCACCACCGACGCGTTGAGGATCACGTCGCTCTCGTAGTGCAGCTGATCGCCCGCCACGGCCAGCGAGCCCGTCAGCCGCACCACCCGCCGCTGGTAGGCCACCAGGCCCAGGGTCGCCAAGATGGCCACGCCGGCCGCGGCGACGCCGATGATCGGGTTCGACACCGCCCGGGGGCTGATGCTGCCCTGGATGGCCGTGACCCCCAGCAGCACCGCCGAGCCCCCGACGAAGGCGGCCTGCCCCAGCCCGGCCAGGGCCTCGGCCTTGCCGTGCCCGAAGCGGTGATCGGCGTCGGCCGGCTGCACCGCCGTGCGGTTGGCGAGGAGCGTCAGCGCCGACGCCAGGATGTCGAGCACGGAGTCCGCCAGGGTCCCGAGCAGGGCGATGGAGTCGGTGGCCAGGAAGGCCACCAGCTTCACGATCCCCAAGGTGGTGGCGACGGCCACGGCCACCCGGCTGACCCGGAGGATCTGTCGGGCGCGGGCGTCTCCGGTGAGCAGCGGCGCGGTCGGGTCGGCGTTCATCGCGCGAGTGTGCAGATCGGGTGCGATCGCGGCAAGGCGCAGGCCCGGCCTGCCTGCTCAGGGCGCCGACGCCCACCCCAGCGCGATGCCGGCGAGACCGCCAACCTGCTGATCTCAAACCACTCTCCCCCCGCCCGCGCGAAAAACTGCGGTGCCCTGGGTTGACAGCGCCGTGAACGAAACCAGCGTTCATTCATCGACATCGCATGACTGATTTGCATCCGATGTCCCCTCCTCGACGACTCTGGAACAGAACACTGAACTCAGGAGCCCCCATGAACCGCCTCCCCGACGCCCCCCTGCCCCTCCTGCCCATCCGCGGCGGGCTGATCTTCCCGGGCACTGTGGTCACCTTCCCGGTGGCGCGGCCCCGCTCGCTGGCCCTGCTGGACGCCCTGCCCGCCGCCGGCCCGCCGCCGCTGGTGGGCGTCGCCGTGCAGCGCGACGCCCGCGTCGCCGAGCCCGGCCTCGACGACCTGCACCCCATCGCCACCCTGGCCGAGGTGGTGCGCATCACCAAGGCCCGGGGCGGCCCCTACCGGGTCACCCTGAAGGGCGTGCGCCGGGTGGCCCTGACCTCGGTCAACCTCGACAGCGGCTTCTGGATGTTCACCGGCGACACCCCCCCCGAGACCGGCGGCGACGCCGAGGAGGCGCGGCTGCGCGCCGACGCCCTGCGCGACGCCCTGCACGGCGCCCGCGGCGGGCTGAGCGAGGGGCTCGAGAAGGCCCTGAAGGTGTACGAAGACAGCCCCGATCCCGGCCTGTTCGCCGACCGCATCGCGGCGGGCATCGGCCTGCCCTTCGACGTGCGCGTCGAGCTGCTGAGCCTCCTCGACGTCGTGGAGCGGCTGCAGCGGGTCACCGAGACCGCCGGCTCCGCGCTGACCACCGCCGAGGTCAAGCGGCGCATCGAGGCCGAGGTGCGCGACGCCTTCGGCCGCCACCAGCGCGAGAGCGTGCTGCGCCAGCAGCTCACGGCCATCAAGAGCGAGCTGGGGCAGTCCGACGACGAGGCGGTGGATGAGCTGCGCCAGCGCCTGGACGCGCTGGTGGTGCCCGACGAGGTGCGCAAGGTCATCGACCGCGAGGTGCGGCGGCTCGACGCCCTGCCCGCCGGCCAGGCCGAGGCCAACGTGGTGCGCACCTTCCTCGAGACCCTGGCCGATCTGCCCTGGAACGAGCGGGCGGCCGTCAACGACGACCTCAAGGCCGTGCGCGCCCGCCTGGACGCCGATCACCACGGCCTGCAGGACGTCAAGCAGCGCATCCTGGAGCACATGGCGGTGCTGAAGCTGTCGGGCAACCCCCGCGGCACCGTGCTGTGCCTGGCGGGCCCCCCGGGCACCGGCAAGACCTCGCTCGCGCGGTCCATCGCCGAGGCCACCGGCCGCCCCTTCGTGCGCATCGCCCTGGGCGGCGTGCGCGACGAGGCCACCATCCGCGGCCACCGGCGCACCTACGTGGGCGCCATGCCGGGCCGCATCATCGACGCCCTGCGCAAGGCCGGCGGCCGCAACCCGGTGATGCTGCTCGACGAGGTCGACAAGCTCTACGACGGCATCAGCGGCAGCCCGGAGTCGGCGCTGCTGGAGGTGCTCGACCCCGAGCAGAACAGCACCTTCACCGACCACTACCTGGACGTGCCCTTCGACCTCAGCGAGGTGCTGTTCATCGCCACCGCCAACGACCTCGGCCGGCTGTCCTCGCCCTTGCGCGACCGCCTCGAGATCGTGTCGGTGGAGGGCTACACCGAGCGCGAGAAGCTGGCCATCGCCCGGGACCACCTGATCCCGCGCCAGCTGATCAACCACGGCATCGTCGAGACGCTGAACCTGGCGGACGAGGCCCTGCTGACCATCATCCGGCGCTACACCCGCGAGGCCGGCGTGCGCCAGGTGGAGCGCGAGATCATCCGGCTGTGCCGGGCCAGCGCGCTGGCCATCGCGGGCGGCGACGAGCCCCCGCGCTTCGACGCCGACACCCTGAGCACGCACCTGGGCAAGCCGCGCTTCACCCAGGATCTGGCCGAGCGCACCGGGCAGCCGGGGGTGGCCGTGGGGCTGGCCTGGACCCCCGTGGGCGGTGACATCCTGTTCATCGAGACCTCGCGGATGCCGGGCAAGGGCCGCATGGAGATCACGGGACAGCTCGGCGACGTGATGAAGGAGTCGGCCCGCGCCGCGCTGACCTACGTGCGCAGCCACGCCGACGAGCTGGGCGTCGATCCGGGCTTCCTCGACACCCAGGACCTGCACCTGCACGTGCCGGCGGGGGGCACGCCGAAGGACGGGCCCAGCGCCGGGGTCACCATCTTCACCGCGCTGACCTCGCTGCTCACGGGCCGCCAGGTGCGCAGCGACGTGGCGATGACCGGCGAGTGCACCCTGCGCGGCCGGGTGCTGCCCGTGGGCGGCATCAAGTCGAAGGTGCTGGCGGCCCACCGCGCCGGCCTCACCCACGTCATCCTGCCCCGCGCCAACGGGCCGGACCTGGACGAGCTGCCCGAGGAGGTCGCGTCGGCGCTGACCTTCCACCTCGCGGACGACATGGCCGAGGTGCTGGCCATCGCGCTGGAGCCCGAGCAGGGGGCCGTCGCCCCCAGCCACGGCCCGGTCCTGGCCGACGCGGAGGCGCCCCACAGCCACGGGGTGCACCCCGTCGGCGACCACGACACGCCGGTCGGCTCCGCCTGATCCGGCGCAGCCGGGCGCAGGTCGACCGCTGGGGCGGCGACCTGCGCGTTGATGACATCGGTGGGATCGGTCGCCTGGGAGGCGTCAGCAGGGCCTGCGCCTCAGCGGCAGCAGGCACTGCGTCTCAGCGGCAGCCGGGCCTGCTAGAGCAGGTCTTGGCAGACCCGCAGCACGTCGACGTAGCTCAGGATACCCACCAGCTCGCCGGTCCCGTCGTCCAGCACGGGCAGGGCCCCCACCTTCTGATCGAGCATCAGGTCGACGGCCTCCGAGAGCTCGTCCTCGGAGTTCACGGCGAGGGTGTCGCCCCGCATGATCTCGCTGACGGGCGTGTCGAGCTGCTGCTGGGCCACCTCGGGCTCAGAGAACTTGAGCAGCGCGGGCAGCGTGAGCTCCCGCAGGTCCCGATCGCTGATGATGCCCACCAGCGTCCGCCCCCGCGCCACCGGGATGTGGCGAGCATCGATCTCCTGCATCAGCTCCAAGGCAGCGCGCACGCTCTGCTCAGGGCGGATCGTCGTGGGATCAGGGGTCATGACTTCCGAGACGCGCATGCAAATCCTCCGCTGTCTTTCCCTGGCGCAGTCTAGCACCGCCGGGTCGGTTGTGCGCCCCCGAACGCGCGGTCCGCCCGTCGCCCGTGCGGGACGCGCGAGCGGCCGGCGCGCCGGGCCGTCAGGGCATGGGGGGGCAGCCCGGCAGCGTGTCGATCTCGTCCAACAGCGGGCAGTCCCGCGACTGCAGGCAGTCCGCAGGCTGGTCCAGGATCACCTGCCCCTGGCAGCGGTGGAACACGGTCATCACGTGCTGATGGTAGTGCCCGAACTCGAAGCCCTCGCGGGTGAAGCCGGCGATGTACTCGTGCTTGCCGTCGACGTCGGCGAACCGGATGGAGC
>JAUHVS010000079.1 GCA_030424955.1 bacterium
AGCGCTTCGCCCGGTCCCCCGGGTCGGCGATGACGGCGAGCACATGCCGCTCGACGAGCGGATCGATGGCGCGGAGCACGGCGGCCAGCGCCGGCAGGAGCGCGCGGTCGAGGTCGTCGAGCGCCGCGCCCCAGGCCTCGGTGATTCGCCCGTCGGCGTCGCATGGCAGGCGGTCGCGCAGGTGCACGATGGCGCCGTTCTCGACGGCCTCCACCTGCCACAGGCTGAACCAGCCAGCCTGCTGCGCCTCGATGACGTCGCGGCTCGGCCCCTTCAGATCGGGGTGCGCCGCCAGGTAGGCGGCCATGTCGGTGACGCCGTCCTCGTCCTGGCGGATGGCGGTGCGCCACATGAGCTCCAGGCCCAGCACGTCGTCGACGTTGTCCCACACCCAGTCGAAGGCCAGCAGCTCCTCCTCTTCGGGCAGGCGGCGGTTGGTCTCCAGCCACGCGAACAGGCCCTTCACCGCCTGATCGAGGGACCGCTGGCGGGTCTGCACCTCTTCGTGCAGGCGCAGGCAGCACTTCTTGTACTTCTTGCCGCTGCCGCACAGGCAGGGCTCATTGCGGCCGGTCATGGGGGGCTCCGATGGCTGGTGGGCGCCGGGTGGGCGCCGAGGGGGCGGGGGCGGGCTCAGTCCTTGCGGAGCAGGGCCTCGATCTCGGCCACCGCGTCGTCGATGCCAATGCGGCGCTGGGCCATGGTGTCGCGATCGCGGATGGTGATGGTGTCGTCCTCGAGGGTCTGGCCGTCGATGGTCAGACACCAGGGCGTGCCGATCTCGTCGTGCCGGCGGTAGCGGCGCCCGATGGCGTGCTGCTCGTCGTACTTGGCGTTGATGCCCTTCTCGAAGAACCGCTCCATCAGCGCGCGGGCCTTCTCGGGCATGCCGTTCTTCTTCACCAGCGGCATCACGGCCACCTTGATGGGCGCGAGCTTCGGGTGGAACTTCAGCACCACCCGCGTCTCGGGGCCCTTGGCGCCCTCGACGGTCTCCTCGTGGTACGCGTCGCAGAGGTACACGAGCACGCCGCGGGTCGCGCCGGCGGCCGGCTCGATGACGTAGGGCGTGTACTTCTTCTGCTGCTGCGGATCGAAGTACTCGAGCTTCGCGCCGCTGTGCTTCGCGTGCTTCTGCAGGTCGTAGTCCGTGCGGTTGGCGATGCCCTCGAGCTCGCCCCAGCCCCACGGGTACAGGTACTCGACGTCGAAGCAGCCCTTGGCGTAGTGGGCCAGCTCGTCCGGCGTGTGGGCGCGCAGGCGGAACCGCTCGGGGTCGTTCGCGTAGCGCTGCCACCACTCGATGCGCGCGTTGGACCAGAAGTCCATCCACTCGTCGTCGGTGCCGGGCTCGCAGAAGAACTCCATCTCCATCTGCTCGAACTCGACCGAGCGGAAGATGAAGTGCTCCACGGTGATCTCGTTGCGGAACGACTTGCCCATCTGCGCGATGCCGAAGGGCACCTTCATGGCCATCGACTGCTGGATGTTCGCGAACTGCACGAACATCGCCTGGGCCGTCTCGGGCCGCAGGTACACCGCGCTCTCGGCGGTCAGCGCGTCGATCTTGGCCCGCAGATCGCGGCCGGTCAGGCCGTCGAGCTCGCCGCCCTCGATGGCCGCCGCGACGGCGCCCATGGGATCCACCGCGCCCACGCTCGACTTGAACATCAGGTTGAACTGACGCTCCTCGCTGAGCCACGGCGAGTTGCAGTTGGGGCAGGCGTAGCCGCGATCGTTGGCCGCCGCCCCCACCAGATCCTTGCCCCGGCGCTCGAGCTGCACCCCAAACCGCTCGGCGATGAGCGCCTCGGCGGTCTTGGCGCGGCCCTTGTCGCCCAGGTTGAGGGTGAGCACGTCGCCCTCGGCCGTGGCGTGGGTCTCCATCGCCTTGTCGGCGCGGAAGCGCTCCTTGCACACCAGGCAGTCCACCAGGGGATCGCTGAAGCCGGCGAGGTGGCCCGAGGCGTGCCACACCTTGGGGTGCATGATGATGCTGGCGTCCAGCCCCACCACGTCCTCGCGGCGGTGCACCATGTCGCGCCACCACAGGCTCATCAGGTTGCGCTTCAGCTCGGCGCCCAGGGGGCCGTAGTCGTAGGCGCTGCGCAGCCCACCGTAGATGTCACTGGACTGAAAGACGAAGCCTCGTCGCTTGCACAGCGAGACGATCTTCTGCATCAGATCCTGGTCATTGGTCGACACGTGCGGGCCTCCGGTGCTATCAGCGGCGGCGGATGGTAGCCGCCCCCCCACGATGGCACAAGCGCACCTTGGGCCTGCTGCTGGGCCTCGCCCTGTGGCTCACCTGCGCGGCCTCGGCGGCCGCCGCCCCCCGCCTCGCGCTGGTGGTGGTGGGCCCCGGCGACAGCCCCTACACCCTCTACGGCCACGCGGGCGTCATCCTGTTCCCGGAGGGCGACGGCGCCCTCGACAGCGCGCGGCTGTTCAACTTCGGCATCACCGACTTCAAGCGCCCCCACTACATCGCGGACTTCCTCGAGGGTCAGGTGGCCTTCTGGGGCCACGAGCGCGCGCTGACCACCTACCTCAAGCGCTGGAAGCGCCAGGATCGCACCATCACGGTGTACCCCTTGCGGCTGACCACCGCGCAGACCGAGCGGCTGGTGGACCGCATGCGGCTGCTCGTGCGCGAGGACAACAAGCACTACATCTACGACACCTTCCGCGAGAACTGCGCCACCCGCATCCGCGACCTGCTCGACACCGAGACGGCCGGGGCGGTGCGGGCGACCCTCGCGGGCCAGCCCACGGGCCGGTCGTTCCGCGACGACGTGCGGGCCGCCTACGCGGGCCAGCCCGCGCTGCTGCTGCTCACCGAGATCTTCCCCGGCCCTGCGCTCGATCGGCCCCGCGACGCCTGGGCGCTGGCCTACCGCCCGCAGGCGCTGGCGGACGGGCTGGCGCGGGTCGAGATCAACGGCGCGTCGCTGCTCATGCCCCCTCAGGTGATGCGCGCGCGCGAGGGCGCCGACCCCCTGGCGGGCAACCCGAACCGGGCGAAGCACTTCCTGGGCATATGCGCGGGCGCGCTGTTGTTGATGGCGCTCGTCGTCGTGGGCGTGCCCCCGCGGGTGCGGGGGGTGATCCTGGCCGGGCTGCTCACCGTGGACGTGCTGGTGAGCGTGCCGCTGCTCTGGGTGGCGCTCACGACCCATTGGCCCGATATGCAGGGCGCGTGGCTGCCGCTGTGGCTCACCCCCCTCGATATCGGCTTGTTCTGGACCGCCGGGCGGCTCACCCTGTTGAAAGGGACGGGCGGTCGCTGGGCGCGGAGCTGGGTGTGGCTACGCTTGATCGTGGCCGCCGTCCTCACCGCGCTCAGCCCGCTGCTCGACGTCCTCGATGGCCCCATGGGCGCCCGTCTGGTAGCCCTCGCGGGGATCGTGTTGGCCTTGCGTTGCATCGACGTGGGGACCGACGCACAGGGGCGGCTGCGGCGCGTGCTGCGCTGGCCGCTTGGCAAAGACGTCTGATTCGGGCACATTGCGTGCCCCCTTTTCAGGCGGGAGGTGAACCGACGTGAGACCCACCGTCGCACGCGTGCTCGGGTTGCTGGTGGTCCTGACGACCCCGGCGGCCGCGTGGCAGCCCCCATTGTTGCTGGAGGCCTTCGATGAAGGCGCCAGCCAGCTCGGCGCCCCTGGGTGGTTCCGAGGCACCCTGGCCGATCCGGCGCACGCCAAGGCGCGCCTGGAGGCCGATCTGGCCCGCTCGGCCCTCGACGACACCAACGGCAGCGATCCCATGGACGACGCCGGCGGCAGCGACGAGGGCGACGACCAGTCCACCGACGGCAGCGATGAGGTCGCCCTCAACGCCAGCACCGACGGCGCCGTGGAGCCCGTCCAGCCCGATCTGAAGCCCGAGGAGATCACCAAGGACACCACCATCTCGATCGGGAAGGCCTCGCGGGGCTACCTGGTCAACGGCGTGGCCCTGAAGGACAGCCCCCGCATCAAGAGCCGGCCGAAGCGCAACCTGGGCACCCCCGAGATGGTGGGCGCCATCGAGCGCGGCGTCGACGCCGTCCACAAGGCCTTCAAGAAGACCCAGCGGCTGGCGGTGGGCGACCTGTCGCGGCAGGGCGGGGGCCCGTTCCGGCCCCACGTCTCGCACCAGTCGGGCCGCGACGCCGACATCGCGTACTACACCCGCGACGGCCAGGATCAGGCCGCGCTGCGCCGGGTCACCCGCCGCACCATCGACGCCGGCCGCACCTTCACGCTCATCCAGTCGTGGCTGGCGGCGGGCGCGGTGGAGTACGTCTTCGTCGACTATCGCCTGCAGCAGCCGCTGTACGAGTACGCGCGCGACGTGGCGAAGGTGCCGGCCGCCCAGCTCGAGGCCTGGTTCCAGTACCCGCGCGGCAAGCGGGCCCGCAACGGCGTCATCCGCCACCTGCGGGGCCACGCCGATCACATGCACGTGCGCTTCTGGGCGCCCCGCTCCAAGTCGGCCGCCCGGGCGTACATCGCCAAGTACGGCACCGGCGTGCTCAAGCCGCTGCCGGTGTACCGCAAGGTCAAGCGCGGCGACTCGCTGTGGAAGCTGGCGCGGCGGCACAAGACCACCGTGAAGAACCTGCGCAAGTGGAACCACATGCGCCGCCGCTCCCTGCTCAAGCCCGGCCAGAAGCTCATCACGGGCTGGCAGGCGCCCAAGCTGCCCGCGCCCTGAGGGCTGGCGCCCCGCGCCGCCCCCCCGACCGGCCCCCGGGCCCCCTCAACGCCCCGCCGCCACCGTGCCCGGCCGGCCCCCGGCCAGCGGACCGGCTCGTCCACTGAGCACGGGCGAAATGGCTGCTTGACCACGTTGTCCTACATCTCTACCTTTGTGGGGAATTGCCCGCGGAGGTGCGCATGTCCACGGATCGTCGCCTGCGTCGCAGCCAGCGACCCCGCCTCGCCAGTCGCTACTGCCTGCAGTCCCTCACCCGCCGCCACCGCCTGAGCGCGATGGTGCTGGCCGACGCCAGCGGCCGGCTGGTGGCGGGCGCCGAGGGCGAGCCCTGCGGGCCCGGCTTCCTGGCCAACCGGGTGGCCGAGGGCTACGGCCGTCAGCTCGCGGGGCTGGCCCGCGAGGCCTTCGAGCACAGCCTGAGTCACGCCGAAGAGGTGGCCGGCCGCTTTGGCGAGCCGGTGCGCGCCATGCCCATGCAGGCGGGCGGGCGGCAGTACTTCCTGGTGACCGTGGGGGACACCCGCTCGGCGGACGCGGCCTGCGTCGCCGCCAGCTCGGCCCTGCGGCGGATCTTCGACGACGAGGCGGCGGCCGCCTGAGGCACGCCGGCCGGCCCCACCTGGGGCGGCCCACCGCCCCTCAGCCCTGCTCGCCCCCCTGGGCGCGCCAGGCCCGCAGCGCGGCCACCGCCGCCACGATCCACACCCCCACCAGACACAAGCTGGCGACGCCCACGCCGATGCCGGCGCCCGCGCCGATGGCGCTCAGCGCGAACAAGAGGGCGGCGGCGCCGGCCTTCGCCGTGCGGTAGCCCAAGATGTCGATGATGGCCTTGCCCTGGGTCTTCGCCTGGTAGTCCAGCGGCAGGTAGAGCATCTCCTTGGTGGCGCGGAACACCGAGTAGTCCACCACCTTGGTGGTGACCTTCGCGATGGCGGCGGTGAGGAACCGGGGGAACAGCAGCAGCGCCGCCGTGGCGCCGCCCACCAACAACGGCAGCATCAGCACCGTCGGTGACAGCCGCAGCGCCCGCAGCAGGGGGCCGGTGAGCAGCTGCATGCTCAGCGCGCCCAGGCTGATCCAGCGGTAGACCTCGTTCATCGCCACCGTGCGGTCATCGCGGTCGGGGTAGGCCGCCTCGACCACGCCGTTGAGCTGGTAGTCCACCAGGTTGATGAGCAGCTGGGTGCACACCACCAGCACCAGCAGCCAGCGCAGCAGGTCCACCCGCTGGAGCTGCTGGAAGCCCGCCCGCCAGCCGCCGTCCGTGGCCTTGGGGGTCGGCGCCGCGCCCGCGGGCTCAGGGTGGGCGCTGGTGTTGGCCGCCAAGGGGAAGCCGCGGTGCAGCACCAGGGCCCAGGCGGCGATGCCCAGCAGCACCCACACCAGCAGCCACAGCACGCCGTCGGTGGTGTAGCCGTGGGTCTCGATGAGCCAGGTGGACGCGCTGGCGCCGGCGAAGCCGCCGATGGAGCCCGCGGCGCAGAACAGCCCGTAGAGCCAAGCGGCCGACTCGCGGCGGAACACCGCGTTCGAGAACATCCAGAAGGCCTCGACCAGGAACACCACGTGCACGTCCTTGAAGACGTACAGCCCGAAGGTCGCGCCCGGTACGTGGGCGCCGCGGGCGGCCATCAGCACCGCCAGCAGCCCCGAGGACGCCACGGCCGAGGCGGCGAGCAGGCGCAGCAGCGGCACCCGGGTGGCGTAGTGGTTGAAGATCGCCACGCCGACGAAGACGCCGACGGGCACCACCAGCCAGGCCCAGCGCAGGGCCTCGTAGCCGTAATCGGCCGTGAAGGTGGCCTCGACGGCGGGGCGGGCGACCTCGTAGTGGAACAAGATCGCGAAGGCGAGCAGGCCCAGGCCGACGGGGTGGAGCGAGGTGCGCATGGCGGCGAGCATACCCAGCGGGGCGGCCGCGCCGACGAAAATCCGGTGTCTGGGCCGGGGCGGTCCCAGCGCGAGGGGGGGACGGGCCGGGGGCTCGACGGGCGGCCACCGGCCCTGATCCGCCGGTCCGCCCCGGGCGGGCGCGATGGCGCGGTGCGTCAAGCCCCATGTTCGTTGGGCGAGGCCTGAGAGCGGGTCGATTCGCCAGCGTCAAGGGGTTGACAGTGTTCTCCGTTGGGGCCCGTCAGCGTGGGGCGCCAGGGGGCCAGGTGTGCCGATCTGTGCCGGCCGGTTGAGCCACTCTGGGCAACCGTCCACAAGTCGGGAGGTTGAGGGCAGATCCACTATATCTGGTGGTGATTCTCGCAAAACTCACGCAGATGTAGTGTTCGGGGAAGGGGAGATTTGCCCTTGTTCGAGGGCCTGAAAGCCGGTAACAAGGGCCCTCGCTGAGCCCACTGAGGCCCGGCGAACAACGACAACTTTTCAAATTTTGACACGGGTCAGCGCTCGCTGAGACCCGGTGCGGACGAGTGCGGGGGCATGCTCGTCAGCGCTGGGGATTGGTGCGTCCAGACGCGGAGGAAACGAACCGGCATGCGCATCCAGCGGCGTTTCACGAAGGGCAAGGCCTCCCCGTATGCGGGGATGGCGTTCGAGACTCGGCAGAGCGAGATCCGCAACCCCGACGGGTCTGTGGTGTTCCGCAACGATCGAGTCGAGGTGCCGGCGGCGTTCAGCCAGGTGGCCACGGACATCCTCGCCCAGAAGTACTTCCGAAAGGCGGGCATCCCCGCCCGGCTGCGCCGCGTGGCCGAAGAGGGCGTGCCGGAGTGGCTGTGGCGCTCCGAGACCGATCACGCTGCCCTCAACGATCTGCCCCCCGACGCCCGGGACGTGGGCGAGCACGACGCCCGCCAGGTCTTTGACCGCCTGGCCGGCACGTGGACCTACTGGGGCTGGAAGCACGGCTACTTCGCCAACGAGGAGTCGGCCAAGGCCTACTTCGACGAGATGCGCTTCATGCTGGCCAGCCAGATGGCCGCGCCCAACAGCCCCCAGTGGTTCAACACCGGCCTGTACTGGGCGTACGGCATCGCCGGCCCGGCCCAGGGTCACAAGTACGCCGAGCACGAGACGGGCGAGGTCAAGGCCAGCACCAGCGCCTACGAGCGCCCGCAGCCCCACGCCTGCTTCATCCAGTCCGTGCGCGACGATCTCGTCAACGAGGGCGGGATCATGGACCTGTGGACCCGCGAGGCCCGCCTGTTCAAGTACGGCAGCGGCACGGGCAGCAACTTCAGCAACATCCGCGGCGAGAACGAGCCCCTCGCGGGCGGCGGCCGCTCCAGCGGGCTGATGAGCTTCTTGAAGATCGGCGACCGGGCCGCGGGCGCCATCAAGAGCGGGGGCACCACCCGCCGGGCGGCCAAGATGGTCACCCTGGACGTCGATCACCCCGACATCGAGGCCTACGTCAACTGGAAGGTCACCGAGGAGCAGAAGGTCGCGGCGCTCGTGGCCGGCTCCAAGGCCTGCAAGCGCCACCTCACCCGGGTGATGGAGGCCACGCAGGTGGAGTGCCCCGGGGATCGCTTCGACCCCAAGGCCAACCGCGCCCTGCGCAAGGCGCTCAGCTCGGCCCGCAAGGCCGACGTGCCCGCCAGCTACATCCAGCGCGTGCTGCAGTTCGCCCGCCAGGGCTTCACCGGCATCGAGTTCCCCGAGTACGACACCGACTGGCAGTCCGAGGCCTACAACACCGTCAGCGGGCAGAACTCGAACAACTCGGTGCGCCTCACCGACGCCTTCATGAAGGCGGTGCTGGACGACAAGCCCTGGGACCTCATCCGCCGCACCGACGGCAAGGTGGCCCGCACGATCCAGGCCCGCGACCTGTGGGAGCAGATCTCGCACGCGGCCTGGGCCTGCGCCGATCCCGGCGTGCAGTTCGACACCACCATCAACGACTGGCACACCTGCCCGGAGGGCGGGCGCATCAACGCCAGCAACCCGTGCAGCGAGTACATGTTCCTCGATGACACGGCGTGCAACCTGGCCAGCGCCAACCTCATGAAGTTCATGGCCGAGGACTTCACGCGCTTCGACGTGGAGGCCTTCAAGCACGCCTGCCGCCTGTGGACGATCACCCTCGAGATCTCGGTCACCATGGCCCAGTTCCCGAGCGTCGAGATCGCGGCGTTGAGCTGGAAGTACCGCACCCTGGGGCTGGGCTTCGCCAACCTGGGCACCGTGCTGATGGTGCTCGGCCTGCCCTACGACAGCGACGAGGCCACCAACTTCGCGGGCGCCGTGGGCGCCATCATGACCGGCGAGGCCTACGCCACGAGCGCCGAGATGGCGAGCGAGCTGGGGCCGTACCCGGGCTACGTCGAGAACAACGGCGCCATGCTGCGGGTCATCCGCAACCACCGCCGGGCGGCCTACAACGCCCCCGACGGCGAGTACGTGGGCCTGAGCACGGTGCCGGTGTCCATCGACCCAGAGAAGACCTCGGAGTACCTGGTCAAGGCGGCCCGCGCCGCCTGGGACCGGGCCCTGGAGCTCGGCGAGCAGCACGGCTACCGCAACGCGCAGTCCACGGTCATCGCGCCCACCGGCACCATCGGCCTGGTGATGGACTGCGACACCACGGGCGTCGAGCCCGACTTCGCGCTGGTGAAGTTCAAGAAGCTGGCCGGCGGCGGCTACTTCAAGATCATCAACGAGTCGGTGCCCCTGGCGCTGCGCAAGCTGGGCTACGGCGACGACGCCATCGAGGCCATCGTCCGCTACGCCCGCGGCGCCGGCACCCTGACGGGCTGCCCGCACCTCGATCCGGCGGCCCTCAAGGAGAACGGCTTCGACCAGGCGGGCATCGACACCATCGAGCGCCTGCTGCCGGGCGCCTTTGACCTGTCGATGGTGTTCAACCGCTGGACCTTCGGCGACGCCTACCTGACCGACAAGCTGGGCATCCCCGAGAGCTCCCTGGCCGACGCCAACTTCGACCTGCTCGGGGCCCTGGGCCTGTCGCGCAAGCAGATCGCCGAGGCCAACGACTTCGTCTGCGGCACCATGACCGTCGAGGGCGCGCCCGGCCTGGATGCCCGGCACCTGCCGGTGTTCGACTGCGCCAACAAGTGCGGCAAGAAGGGCACGCGGTTCATCCCGTTCCGCGCGCACATCGAGATGATGGCCGCGGTGCAGCCCTTCATCAGCGGCGCCATCAGCAAGACCATCAACATGCCCGGCGACGCCAGCATCGAGGACGTGCAGGACGCCTACCTGTACTCCTGGCGCAAGGGCATCAAGGCCAACGCGCTGTACCGCGACGGCTCGAAGCTCAGCCAGCCCCTGTCGGCCAGCATCTTCGACTTCGCCGACGAGGAAGATCAGAGCACCGACGACGCCCTGCAGCTCGACCTGCCGGTCAGCGTCGACCAGCCCGCGCTGGCCGCCGCGCAGCTCGCCGAGCGGGTGGTGGTGCGCTACCTGGCCAAGCGCCGCCGGCTGCCCCAGCGCCGCCGCGGCTACACCCAGAAGGCCGCCGTGGGCGGGCACAAGGTGTACCTGCGCACCGGCGAGTACCACGAGGGCACCCTGGGCGAGCTCTTCATCGACATGCACAAGGAGGGCGCCGCCTTCCGCAGCCTGATGAACAGCTTCGCCATCGCCGTCTCGCTGGGCCTGCAGTACGGCGTGCCGCTGGAGGAGTACGTGGACGCCTTCGTGTTCACGCGCTTTGAGCCCAACGGCTTCGTGCAGGGCAACGACCGCATCAAGATGGCGACGTCGATCATCGACTACATCTTCCGCGAGCTGGCCGTGAGCTACCTGGGCCGCGACGACCTGGCCCAGGTCAAGCCCGAGGACCTGCGCAGCGACGCCATGCACGAGGAGCCCGAGTACAACGAAGAGGTCGTGCTCCCCGAGGGCACGCCGATCCCCCAGGGGGCGGCGCAGCCGGAGAAGGAGTCGGGCCGCAGCGGCAGCGCGGGCTTCAACCGCCTGAGCGCGGTGGACGACACCCCGGTGCCCTCGGTGCCGCGGCTGGGCACGGGCGTCCCGCAGCCGGCCGCGCCCGTGGCGCAGGCCCGCACCGTGGGCAACGCGGCGGTCAAGATCGAGGTCGGCAGCGTGCAGCCCGCCCGCGTGCCCCCGCCGGCGGCGCCCAAGCGCAACCAGGCCCAGGCCATCGCCCAGGCCCGCCAGCAGGGCTACGAGGGCGATCCCTGCACCGAGTGCGGCTCGCTCACCCTCGTGCGCAACGGCTCCTGCCTGAAGTGCATGAGCTGCGGCGGCACCACCGGCTGCAGCTGACGGCCGCGCCTGCGCTCGGCGCCCGCGCGGCGCCGGTGTAGACTCCCCCCGTGACCCTCGAAGCCCTCCCGACGCCGCCCCCCGAGCCCAGCACCCGCCGGCGCCTGCGCCGCGCGCTGCTGGTGGGCGCGGTGGCCCAGTCCCTGATCCTGGCGGTGCTCGTGGGCGTGTGGATCGCCCGCCGGGCCCCCGAGGTGCCCCCCCTCTTCGACGATCTCATGGCCGCGGCGGCGCAGGACGCCAGCGCGGCGGTGTCGCTGCTGGGCGCGAGCGTCGCGGCGGCGGCGCCGGCGGCCTGCAAGGTGTCGCCGGCCCAGGCCGAGCGGCGGCTGGCCCGCGCGCTGGCCCACGCCGCGGCGGCGGGCTGCCGGGCGGTGGCGGCCCACCTCAGCGAGGGGGCCGGGCACTTCGAGGTGCGCTGCGGGGATCGCGCGCTGTCGGTGCCCATCCACGAGGGGCCCTCAGGCCAGCTTGAGTTCGCGCCCGTGCGCGCCTGCCCGCCCTTCCTGCCGACCCTCACCGGCAACGTGGTGCCCTCGACCGCGCCTTGATAGGGTGAGCCCGGACTCCCTGCACCGGCACCTGAGATGGCTTCACTGGAAGACCCCGACCTGATCGGCGGCCGCTACCGGATCGTCGGCGCCCTGGGCTCGGGCAACATGGGCGACGTGCACCGCGCGGTGCACGCCGTCACGGGCCAGAAGGTCGCGCTCAAGATCCTGCGGCCGCACGTGGCGCAGGGCCACGGCGGGGTGAAGCGCTTCCTGCGGGAGGTGCAGGCCGCCGCCACCATCGACCACCCGGGGGTGGTCACGGTGTTCGACGCCGGCACCCACGGCGAGACGCTGTACATCGCCATGGAGCTGCTCGAGGGGCGCTCCCTGGGCGAGGCCATGGCAGCGGGCCTGCCGGCCGACGCCGCCCTCGCCGCCATGCGGCAGCTGCTGGAGCCGCTGGCGGTGGCCCACGAGGCGGGGATCATCCACCGGGATCTGAAGCCCGACAACGTGTTCCTGGCCCGCGAGCCCGACGGGCGCGAGACGGCCCGGCTGCTGGACTTCGGCATCGCCGCCGATCAGGAGAACGCCGGCGCCACCCAGACCGGGCTGACCATCGGCACGCCGTACTACATGAGCCCCGAGCAGGCGGTGGATCCGCGCACCTGCACCGGCGCCGCCGACGTGTGGTCCTTCGGGGTGATGCTCTACGAGATCATCGCGGGGGAGCCGCCCTTCTCGGGGGTGACGGCCCACGGGGTGATCCTCAAGGCCATCAGCCAGGCCCACGCGCCGCTGCCCGACACCGTGCCCGAGGCCCTGCGCACGCTCATCGACGCCTGCCTGTCGAAGGACGCCGCCGATCGGCCCGCGGACGCGCGGGCGCTCATGGCGGCCTTCGACGTGGCGGCGCCCGCGGTCACCCGGGCCGCGCTGGCCGCCTCTGGCCCCCGCGCGAGCGTCAGCGTGCCGGCCATCACCCAGCCGCTGAGCGCCGCCGAGCGCCCCACCCGCTGGCCGCTGTGGGCGGCCGCGGCGGTGCTGGGCGGCGGCACGCTGACCTGGGCGCTGTTGAGCGGCCTGGGCGGCTCGACGCCGTCAGCGGCGCCCGATCAGGGGCCCGCCGCGGCCGCGGTGGCGTCGGCGCCCGACGGGGCCCGGCCAGCGGTGGACGCCGCAGCGCCCGCCGCCCCGGTGGACGCCCGGGTCGCCGCCGACGCCGCGATCCCCGACGCCGCTGCCATCGACGAACACATAGCCGCCCGGCACGCGGTCAGTGATGCGCACGCTGCGCTTGCTCACTTCGACCACCATGCCATTTTCAGCCCGGATGACGTTTTGCTCCGGGATGCCGGAGTAGTGATTGAGACCTCTGGCTAAAATGCGGTATATTACATATACTGTTTTGAATACGTGAAGCCACGAAAGCGAGACGATCTTGTTGGACAAAACGTCGAAACTGCCTGTGTTCACCAAGGACATGTGTGCCGAAGATCTGGATAGGATGATGGAGAATGCCCAGACGGCATCCAACTTCCTGAAGGCGATCAGTCACGAAGGGCGGCTGATGATCCTGTGTTATTTGTCGTCAGGCGAGAAATCCGTCACCCAGATGGAGGAAATGCTGTCAGCCCGTCAGGCCGCAGTATCACAGCAACTGTCCCGCCTGCGCTTTGAAGGGTTGGTTAAAACGCGGCGCGAGGGAAAGGCCATCTATTACAGATTGGCAGATGACCGGTCTACGCAAATTCTCGAAGTCGTCTACGATCTGTTCTGCCGAGAGAAATAAAAGCCAGTCGGCAGGTCCGCCAGCTTTGGGAGGAGACTGGCCATGTTCGAGATTTTAGGAGATGCCAATACAGTTGCCCTAATCGGGCTTGTGGGCGGGATTGTGTTGGGTTTGGCCGCACGCCTCGGCCGGTTTTGCACCTTGGGTGCAATCGAAGATTACCTCTATGCAAATGATGATCGACGACTGCGTATGTGGGCGGTGGCCATCGGTGTCGCGATCATCGGTAGCCATCTGGCCATGGCACTTGGGTGGCTCGATCCAGCAGACTCAGCATACCTTGCCCAGACTTGGAACCCGATTGGTTCGGTCATAGGTGGTCTGATGTTCGGATATGGCATGGCCATCAGCGGAAACTGCGGCTACGGCGCTTTGGCGCGTCTTGGCGGCGGAGACCTGCGGTCCTTTGTTATCGTCTTAACTCTGGGGCTCTCCGCCTACGTCGTCATGTCCGGACCATTGGCATATCTCAGGGTCTGGGTTTTCCCCGTGGAAACGGATGTCAGCGCGCCCCAGAGCATTAGCATGTTCGCTGAACGTCTGACCGCCTTACCAGCCTGGCTGTTTGGCGCGGTGATCGGCGCGGCACTGCTGGTCTTCGCTTTGGCAAGCGAACGTTTCCGCAATTCTCCATCTCAGGTTTTGTGGGGTGCGGCTGTTGGTATCGCAGTATTCTCAGGATGGATTGGAACAAGCTGGGTTGCGATGCACGGTTTCGACGGAGAGACCGTGCAAACCCATACGTTTGCCGCACCTCTTGGTGATACAATGTTTTACCTGATGACCGCCTCAGGAACCACGCTTTCCTTCGCAGTTGGATCGGTTTCAGGCGTTCTCATCGGTGCCTTTCTCGGGTCTTGGTCCAAAGGTCACTTCCGATGGGAGGCATGCGAAGATCCACGTGAGCTCAAACGACAGATGCTGGGCGCTGCGATCATGGGACCCGGAGCGATCATCGCGGTGGGATGCAGTGTCGGACAAGGTATCTCAGCCTTCTCACTTCTGGCCTACAGCGCCCCTGTTACGTTTGCTGCAATCTTTGCAGGGGCCACCCTTGGATTGCGGCAACTTGTATCTGGACTATCATTCATATCAGAACGTTGAGGTCAAAACCGTCACCACAAACGCGCCGAGGATCGTAGTGTACTCCGAAGCAGTCGATCTG
>JAUHVS010000857.1 GCA_030424955.1 bacterium
ACTCGCTAAAGTCGTAGCGGCCCTCGATGGTGCGGCTGGTGCACAACTGCCACGTGTTAGGCAGGATGTGGCGGCCGCGGTGTCGCCGCTCGGTGTCTTGACGGGGGGTCGCGGCTTGGTTGGCGGGCTCGCCTGGGCGAGCGTCTCGGTGAAGCGAGCAGAGCATGGCGGGGTCCAGCGTGCGAGGGGCCTACTGGATCCATCGGACAAACGCCGCGCCTGTTGCGCAAATCGGCACGTCTTTCTCAGTTTCGCTTTCAAAGCAGGCGTTTGGGCGATCATCCAGGGCCCATCGCGGCACGCCGCAGCCGAGCCCATCAGTGCAGCCCGGCGGGCTGACGGATCCCTTGATCTGTTGCCCCGCGATCCACGGTCCGTGGGACGCAAACGTGAGGGACGCCAGAGATTTCACAGATCCCGGGTCGCGGCTCGCGCTGGTCTGGGTGCCAGGGATGCAAGGGCACCCCGGTGGCAGGACGTCAAGGACAGGACAATCTGACTCCGGCACGCAGGACGGCCTCGGCGCAGGGCGTGTGCGTCTCGAGCCGAGGGGCTTGCCCGCGGTGCAGCCAGCGGCTGGGCGTGGGGTCGCCGCAGACGTGCACGCCAGCGTTGAGGTGGGGGTCGGGTGGTCCCGACGGGCAGCGCCCCCCGACGGCGAGGCGGCGCCGCCGGATCAGAACGAGGTGAGGGTCACCTCGCCCACGGTCAGGTCGGACGCCGTCAGCGTCGCGCTGAACGACAGGGTGAGCCGCTCGCCGCCGGCCAGCAGGTTCGGGATGGTGTCGAGCTCGATGTCCACCTCGGTCCCCAGGGGGAGCGCCTCGTTGCCCACGGGCATGTCGTCCTGGAAGACCTGCAGGCCCGAGAAGTTGGCGTTGAGGAGCGCGCGGCCCGTGCCCTCGCCGTCGATGACGACGAAGCGGACGATGAGCGTGTCGACGCAGTTGCCGACGCTCAGGCCACGGCGCGGATCCAGGGGCGAGTTGCCGTCCCAGCTGAAGCACAGATCGCTGGCCCCGGCGTCGCCGACGTTCGGGATGTCGTAGTCGACGTGCCGGGCGGTGGCCGGCGAGGGCGTCAGGGCGACGGGCGCCACCGGGCCCATGTCCACCGCCGCGTCTGCCGCCGCCGGTGCGCTGTCGGCGGCCGACGTCGAGCCGCCGGACGTGACCTCACAGGCGCTCAGCAGCAGCGCGCTCGCAACCACCCAGGATCGCTTCATCGGGTGTCCTCCCCAGTCATGAGGGTGGGAGGGTAGCGGATCATCAGGCCGTTTCCGATGAGAGGTGACAGGCGGGCGCCGGATCGGGCGCGCCGGCGTCGGCAGGTGCAATTCGGGCGGCAGTCGGCTATGTCAGCGCGACTTTCGTGAGAGGACCCTCATGCGCACCCTGATCGCTCTGCTCGTCATCGCCCTGGTTGGCCCCACGCTGGGCTGCACCCCGTCCAAGGACGGCGCCACGCCCGCGGCGGCGCCCACCTCCGCCGCACAGGCGAGCGGCGCGGCGTCTACCGCGCCCGCGTCCCAGGCGGCCGCGTCGGCGCCCGCGTCCCAGGCCGCAGCGCCTGCGCCCAAGGCCCCGGCCGGCGACATGTACGCCGGCTCCCACATCCTGGTGGCCTACACCGGCGCGATGCGCGCCAAGCCGACGCTGACCCGGACGAAGGCGGAGGCCCTGGCCAAGGCCAAGGACCTGGTCACCCAGGCCCGGGGCGGCGCCGACTTCGCCAAGCTGGCGGCGGCGCACTCCGACGGCCCGTCGGCCGCGCGGGGCGGGAGCCTGGGCGCCTGGAAGAAGGGGCGCATGGTGCCCGAGTTCGACAAGGCCGTCAGCGGCATGCAGGTGGGCGACATCTCCGAGCCCGTCGAGACCGGCTTCGGCTACCACGTCATCCGGCGGGATCCGCCGCCCGAGGTGCGGACGGGCGCGCACATCCTCATCGCCTACAAGGGCGCCATGCGGGCGAGCCCGGCCATCACGCGGACCAAGGAAGAGGCCCTGGCCAAGGCGAAGGGGCTCGTCACCGAGGCGCGGGCCAACCCGGCCGCCTTCGCAGAGCTGGCCAAGGCCAACTCCGACGGCCCGTCGGCACCCCGCGGCGGCAGCCTGGGCACCTGGACCAAGGGCAAGATGGTGCCGGCGTTCGACACGGCCATCGACTCGATGAAGGTGGGGGACATCTCGGAGCCCGTCGAGACCGACTTCGGCTTCCACGTCATC
>JAUHVS010000080.1 GCA_030424955.1 bacterium
TGGATCTGCGGCGGCAGGAACTTGTCGCCCAGGGGCACGATGGCGAGCAGATCGGGCGGACGGACGGCGGCGTCCGGCGGGGCCAGATCAGGGGCCGGGGCGCCGTCGACGCCGCCATCGACCGCGTCGTCGAGCGCCGCGTCCAGCTCGGCGTCGGGGGCGGCGTCGGGCACGCCCGCGTCCAGGCCGCCGTCCGGGCCGCCATCGAGGCCGCCGTCCGGGGGCGCGCCGGCGTCGGGCGCCTCGGGGGCCGGGGCGGCTGGCCGCTCGTCCTCCTCGGGGGACCAGCGCCGCTCGGCCTCGGCGGGGGGGTTGTCGAGCAGGTAGCGCTCGCGCTGGTCTTCGAGCTCGAGGCGGCGGGTGCGCACCTGCGCCTGCTCGTTGGCCCAGCCCTCGGCCTCTTTCCACGGCAGCTCCTGCTGCCGCCGCAGCAGGGTCTGCTGGCTCGACTTGACCTGCTGCAGGGGGTCGTCCGCGATGCGGACCTGGGGCTTGCCCTTGGCGTCACCGGTGCCGAGCTGGAGGGGGTTCTGCGCGAGGGCCGCGAGGGGCAGGCAGAGCGAGGCGAGCAGGATCAGCAGGGTGCGCATGTCCTGCGGGTGTAACTGGCGACGGGGCCGGGTGCAACCTCCGCCGCCCCAACGCCTCAGGGCGCGTACTTCACCGAGCAGCCGTAGGGCTTCGTGCGGCTGGGGTCGATGGGGCGGCCGGCGAGGTGGGCGTCCACGGCGGCCTTGACGTAGTTGAGGGGGCTCGCCTTGTCGCCGAAGGGGTCGTCGTCGATGGCGCCGCGGTAGATCACCTTGCCGGCGGGATCGATCACGAACATGTCGGGGCTGGTGCGGGCCCCGTAGGCGTGGCCCGTGGCGCCGCTGTGGTCGTCGAGCACCGGGAAGGGCAGGCCCTCGGCCTTCACCCACGCGGCGTTGGCGGCCGCGTCCGCGAAGTGCGTGGAGTTGATGGCGAGCCACACCACCGGCTTGCCGTCGTAGGCGCGGGCGAGGGTCTCCATGGTGTCTTTGCGGTAGTGGCGCACGACAAAGGGGCAGGTGGGGTTGGTCCACTCCAGCACCACCACCTTGCCGGCGTAGTCGGCCAGGGTGTGCGCCTTGCCGGCGTGGTCGACGAGGCTGAAGGCCGGGGCCGGGGCGCCGATGGCGGGGCCGTCGGTCTTGGGGGTGCCGGCGAGGGCGGGCGCCGCGAGGGCGAGGGCGAGGGCGAGGCAGGTCAGGGTGCGCATGGGGGGGCTCCGGGGTGGGGGCGTGCCGTGGGGGACAGGCAGTCGACGCGCGGGGCCGCCGGTGGGTTGCAGGCGGCAGGGCGGCCGCCCTCAGTAGGTGGCGTGCACCTGCAGCATCAGCTCGTCGCCTGTGAGATCGAAGCGGTCGTCGGTGTGCTGCCAGTGGTGCCGCGCCTGGGCGATGATCTCAATGAACTCAATGGGATACCAGGTCAGCCCCACGCTCGCCCGGTGGCGGGTGTCGTAGGCGAGGCGGGTGCTCGGATCGGCCCAGGTGTAGTCGACGCTGGCGGCCAGGCCCTGCACGATCCAGGCGCTGAGCTCGTGGAAGGCCGACAGGCCCAGGCGGTCGTCGCGGGCGTCGAACCGGTGGTTGGCCTGCAGCTCGCCCAGGTAGCTCAGGGGCAGCCGCGGCACCCAGACCTCGAGGTTCAGGGCCCACTGCAGGCTGTAGGCGAGCTGCCAGGTGTCGAGGGCGCCGGTGGCCGTGGCCGCGCTGTACTGGCCGCCCACCACCGAGCCGCCCAGGTGCCAGGCGAGGTCCCGCCAGCCGAAGGCCAGGGCGCCGCCGAAGCCGTCGTCGGGCTGGATGGGGTCGTCCCAGCGGTTGGCCGCGTTGAAGACGCTCGCGTGCAGGTAGGCGTAGTTGGGGTTGAGGCCCACCTCGAGGCCGGTGACCTGCCGCTCGAAGTCGAAGGGCTGGCCGAAGATGGCCTGGGCGTTGCGGGTGAAGGTGGTGTGGTCGGCCAGCCGCCAGCCGTGGGCCGGCAGGAAGCGCCCGACGCGGGCGTAGGCGCGGTAGGGGAGATCGTCGAACAGGGCGTAGGCCTCGCGCACGAAGGCGCGGTCGGCCATGCCGTCGAAGGCCTCGTCTCGCGCGCCGCGGAAGCCGGCGTCCACCAGCAGGGTCAGGCGGCCGGCGTTGAGGCGGCCGGGGTTGTAGGGGCGCACGGCGAGCTGCACGTCGCTCTGCATGGGGAACAGGCTGGCGTCGCGGCCGTCGTCGGCCTCATCGACGTAGGCGAAGCGCAGGCTCGCGCCGATCTGCACGTCGGGGGTGGGGGCGATGCCGTCGTAGCGGCCGGCGGTGCCCGGGGCCGGGACCGTCAGGCCTTCGCCGGCGAGGGTGGGCTGGCTGGCCGCGAGGGTCACCGCCTGGGGGTTGGCGTCGGGGCGGGACCACAGGTGGGTGAGCGCGCTGATCTGGGCGCTGCTGCCCGGGGGCAGGGTGCGCCACGTGGGCAGGGTGCGCAGCAGGTAGTACTGGCCCGCCGCGGTGCGCAGGCCGCCGCCGGTGGGCGCGACGTGGCAGGTGCCGCAGTCGAGCGAGCACTTGCGCTCCGCCAGCGCGGGGTCGTCCCAGCCCTTCGGATCCACGTGGCAGGTGTCGCAGCGGCTCGCCGAGCGCACGGCGAACTGCGGCAAGGCGAGGGCGGCCGAGGGCCAGGTCAAGCCCGCGAGGGCGGCGAACAGACACCAGCGCCACATGGCCCTACTCCTCGGGGTAGCCGGCCTGGATCCAGGCCTCGAACAGGGCGCGCTCCGCCGGGGTGACGGCGCCGCCCAGGGGCATGCGCGCGATGCCGTTGCGGCCGTAGAGCGAGTCGATGAGGCGGCTGGCGTCGGGATCGCCGTCGCCATGCACGGGGCCGTTGTTGCCGCCCGCCAGGAAGCCCGCGTAGCTCGACAGGTCGAGGCCGATCTGCGGGGCGGCGCCGGCGTGGCAGCCGTCGAAGGCGCAGCCGTAGGTCATGAGCACGGGCTGGATGTCGGCCCAGGTGGGGGCCTGACCCTGGTCGGGGGGGCCGGCGTCTGCCGGGCTTTCGGGATCGGGGGGCGCGCCGGCGGCGATCCAGGTGGCGAGCACCGCGCGGTCGTCGGCCGACAGGCCGCCGCCGGGGGGCATGGTCTGCTGCACCAGGGTGCGCACGCGCACGCGCTCCAGGTGCTCGACCACGGCCTCGTAGCTGGTCAGCGACATGGGCGCGCCGCTGGTGGGCGGCTCGCCGTGGCAGCTGGTGCACCAGCGCTCGAGCACCGGCTTCACGTCGGCGGCGTAGCTGGGGACCGTGGGGCGGGTCGCGTACTCGTCGCCAAAGCCCGGGCAGCCGATCTGGGTCGCCCACAGGGCCAGAGGGGCCAGCCAGGCTGCGCGCCGGGTCATGCTCGATGGCTCCGATGAGGCAGGGTTGGCGCCAGCCTACCTGTGCGGGCGGCCGTCAATCCAGATGCCTGGGGGTGGCCGGCTATGTTAACAGGCAGCCGTGTCGCCGCAGGCCCGCTGGGCGCGCGCGCGGCCGTGCTCGGTTGACGCCCCCTGCGGGCTCGCCCCAACTCCGAAAGGCGGCGGCTGCCCATGCGCCGGATGCTGTTCTCTCCGTGGATGCTGGTGCCCCTGCTGGTGCTGGCGAGCGTGGTCGCGCTGGCCGTGCAGCGCGCGCGCGTGCCCAGCCGCGCCGACTGGCAGGCGGCCGCGGCCCACATCGAGGCGCAGCGGCAGCCGGGCGACGGCGTGACCCTGGTGCCCGACTGGGCGGGGGAGGCGCGGTTGGCCCTGCACGGCCTGCCGGCCTTCCCCACGCCCGAGCCGGCGCAGGCCGATCTGGGCGCGTACGACCGCGTGTGGGTGCTGGGGGGCTGGGGCCAGGGCGCCGCCGACCTCGCGGGCGGGCACACCGTGCTGTCGTCGGCCCGCTTCGGCGCCGCCACGGTGGAGCTGGTGCAGGTGGGCGGCGACCGGGTGCTGGGGGATCTGCGCACCGACCTGGAGCGCGCGCGGGTGCAGCGTCGCCGCGACGGCGGCCGCGTCGAGACCTGCGACTTCTGGGACGGCCGGGGCTGGCACTGCACGCTGCGCAAGTCGCCCGAGGCCACCCGCGCGTGCCTCGCGAGCCCCACGGCCCAGCGGCTGAACCGCCGCCGCCAGGACCCCCACTGCGGGCTGGACCCCTGGCTGAACGTGTCGCGGGACTGGCGGGTCATCGACGACGCGCCGCGGGCCTGCGTGTGGCTGCACCCCATCGCCAACGGCGAGGTGGAGGTGGCCTGGGACGCGCCCGACGGCCCCACCCTGGAGGTGCGCTACGGCTTCACCGACAAGGTGATCTTCGCCCATGACCGCGCCGAGAGCCGCACGCAGCCGGCGACCCTCACCCTGTGGCGGGGGGACACGCGGCTGGGGTCGCAGACCGTCGAGCCCACCCGCGGCTGGCACCGCTGGGACGTGCCGTGGGGCACCGGCAGCGGGCCCCTGCGCCTCACCGCCCGCACCACCCGCCAGACCGACGCGCACCTGTGCGTGGCCGCCCGCGTCCGGGGGCCGCGATGATCGCCTCGGCGCTGCGACTGCCCGCCTGGTTCGACCACGGCCTGGGCCTGCTGCTGTGCATCGCGCAGATCCTGCTGCTGGCGCTCACGAGCGACCAGGTGGGCATCCCCCGCGATGAGAGCTTCTACTTCGTGGCGGCGGACCGCGCCGCCGACTGGTGGCTGGCCGACACGCCGCAGACGCAAGACCGGCTGAGCCCCGAGGCCATCAAGCACGGCTTCGAGTACAACCACGAGCACCCGGTGGGCATGAAGAGCCTGTTCGGGGTGAGCCATCGGCTGCTGAACCAGCGCTGGGGCTGGGTGAAGGACCACGCGCTGGCCTACCGGCTGCCCACCATGGCCCTGGCGGGGCTGGCGGCGTGGCTGACCTTCCTGTTGGGGGTGATGGTGCACGGGCGGCTGGTGGGCCTGCTCGCCGCGCTGGCGCTCATGGCCATGCCCCGGGTGTTCTTCCACAGCCACCTGGCGTGCTTCGACGCGCCGGTGACCTTCGCGTGGGTGGCCATCGCCTACAGCTACCTGCGGGCGGCGCGCAGCCGGCGCTGGGCCATCGTGGCCGGGCTCGCGCTGGGGGTGGGCTTCAGCTTCAAGCTGAACACCTTCTTCGTGCCCTTCGTGCTGCTGGGCGTGGCGGCGCTGGACGCGTGGCAGTTCAAGCGCCGCACCGGCGCGTGGCGGGCCGCCGGCGAGGCCCGTGGGCCGCTGACCTACCACGGGTGGATCGCCGCCAGCATGATCGTGCTGGGGCCGCTGGTGTTCTTCGCCCACTGGCCGTGGCTGTGGCTCGACACCGCCAAGCACGTGGGCTGGTACATCAACTTCCACGCCAAGCACGTGCACTACCCGGTGGACTACCTGGGCACGCTGTACTACCGGCCGCCGTTCCCGTGGCACTTCCCGCTGGTGTTCACGGCGCTGTCGGTGCCGGTGGGGCTGCTGGTCTTCGGGGCCGTGGGCACCGGCACCCTCGTGCGCGGGGCCTGGGCCGCCTGGCGCACGCCCACGGAGCAGCCCGACCGCCGCGCGGCCGAGGGCTTCTTGCTGGCCAACCTGCTGGCGCCCATCGCCATCATCGCGCTGCCCTTCACGCCCATCTTCGGGGGCACCAAGCACTGGATGCCGGCGATGCCGTTCTTCGCCGTGGCCGTGGGCCTGGGGGTGGTGCGCACCGCTCGGGGCCTGCGCCCGGCAGCGAGCGCTACGGGGCGGGGCGCGCTGGCGGCGGGGCTCGCAGTGTTGGCGCTGGTGCCGGCGTTCTGGGCGACCCTGCACGCGGGGCCCCACGGCCCGGCGTACTACAACGCCCTGGCCGGCGGCGCGCCCGGCGCGGCGGCGCTGCGCATGCCGCGCAACTTCTGGGGCTACAGCACCATCGAGGCGCTGCCCTGGCTCGACGCGCACCTGGAGCGGGGCGCCCACGCCTTCTGGCACAACGCCACCAGCGGCGCGATCCGGGCGTACCAGCGCGACGGGCGCCTGCGGCGGGACGTGCGCTACACGGGGGACTGGACCGTGCCCTACAGCGACTGGGCCGTGTACTGCGACGCCCGGGAGAAGCTGCCGGAAGAGCTTGATATCTGGCGGGATTACGGCGTGCTGTGGCCGGTGGAGGGCGTGTTCCTCGACGGCGTGCAGCTCATTGGGGTGTACCACCGGCCCGAGCGGGCCGCGCCCCCGGTCCCGCCCGGCGGCCGCTGATCGAGGGACGGCCGCGCTCAGGCCCGGCTCAGGCTCAGGCCCGGCGCCGCCGGCGCAGCAACAGCGCCCCCAGCACCAGCGCCCACAGGCTCGCGCCGGCCGGGGTGCCACTCGCGCGGCAGCCACCGTCATCGCTGCCGCCGCTGGGCGCCGCCGCGCCGCCGGTACCGCCCGACCCACCGCCGGCACCACCCGCGCCCGCGTCGACGCCGCTCGGCCCACCGCCGGCACCGCCCGCGCCGCCCGCGCCGCCCTCAGGGGCGACCTCGATGGTGGCGCTGGTCACGCTGAAGGCGTCCCCGCTTGGCAGGCGATCCAGGTTCACGCTGTTGCCGGCGGCGAACAGGGTCACCGGCCCGGCGACCTCGGGGGCGGTCCAGAGGAAGGGGATCTCGACGAAGCCATCCGCCGTGGGGATGGCCATGCCGTTGTGCACCAGCTCGCGGGCGACGGCGCGCAGGGCGCCGCCCTCGGCGGGCTGCAGCACGCCGGCCTGGGCGCTGATGTCGCCGCCGACGGCCGCGCCGGCGTCACGGAAGCCCAACACGAGCTGCACGGTGGCGCCCGGCGACACCCGGCCCGGGGTCATCAGCACCACCGTCGGCTCGGCGCCGCCGGCGTGGCAGCCCGCGCCACCGCAGCCCTCGATGGACTTGCCAGGGATGCCCATGGTGTAGGCGTGGGCGCCGCCGGCCAGGAGCAGGCCCGCGAGGGTGGCGGTACAGGCCGCGAGTCGCGGCGCGGGCCCGCGGGCGGAGAGGGGACGGGGTGCGCGGTGCATGGGCGCCTCATGAGAGCCGGTCAACGGTGATCGGCTGGACGCAGCGCCGGGGCGCCAGGTCGCGCCGGAGGGAGTGGTTCGTGCGGGCGCGGGCTCGACTGGGCCCCGCCCGGCCGCGCTCAGAAGTGGGCGCGGTGGGTGCGCGGGCGGCTCTCGCGGTCGTCGCGGCGGTTGCCGTCGCGATCGCCCCGGCCCCCACGGTCGCGGCCGCCTCGGCCACCGCGATCGCTGCGGCCGCCGCGGTCACGGTCGCCCCGGCCGCCGCGGTCGCGGTCGCCTCGGCCCCCACGGCCGCCGCGGTCGTCGCCGCCCCGGCCCCGGCGGCCCGGATCGCGGTCCTTGCGGGCGCTGGTGGGCTCGAGCTCGACGGTGAAGAACAGGCCCTCGCGCAGGGCCTCGGCCAGCTCGGTCTCGTCCATGATGTCGTCCGACACCACGGTGGCCGCCAGGCCCAGGCGATCCAGGTTGCCGCCGCTGCCGCCGATGGCCGGCGCGCCGAGCTTGCGCGCGGCCACGTCGGCCTCGCGGTCCCAGCTGCCGCGGGCGGCGCCGCTGCGGGTGATCATCGCGTCGAGGCCCTCGAGCTCGTAGATGTCGTTGCCCATGGGCGAGCCATCGCGGTCGAAGGGGTGCGCGGCGATGAGGATGCCGCCCAGGGCGTCCGCCCGCTCGGCGGCCTCGTCGTAGGTCCAGCACACGCCGTTCGGCGGGGCCCAGTCGGTGGTGGCGAAGTCGCCCTGCCAGTCGTCGGGCAGGAAGACCAGCCGGCCCTCGGTGAGCTGCAGCCCCACGGCGGCGAAGGCCGCGAGATCAAGGTCCTCAAGGGCCGACAGCCACGGGGTCATGTCCCCCGCGACGTGGGTGCGGGCCACAACGGCGCCCCCGAGCCCGGCGTCGCGCACGCGCGCGGCGAAGGCGTCGGGGGTGAGATCCTGAGGGTTGGCGTCAAAGTCGATCAGCACGGGGCGTCTCCCGTTAGGTAAGGCAGGCGCACGTTATACACAGTCCCGCGACGCTTTGGGGAGTCGCGCGCACCGCCCCGCGGCGGTTTCGCCCTGTCGCGGGCGGGCGTATGGTGGGGCCCATGCTCGATCTACGCCGAATCGGCCTGTTCACCCGCGACACCGAGCAGGACTACCGCCTGGGTAGCCTGGCCAAGCTGTTTCGTCGAACGGGCATCGAGCTCATCGAGGACGCCTCGACCGTCGAGGTCGACAGCCTCGACCTGGTCATCGCCCTCGGGGGCGACGGCACGGTGCTCCGCGCGCTCGGGGCGCACCCGGGCACGCCCGTGCTGGCCATCAACTACGGCCAGGTGGGCTTCTTGACCCAGGCCAACCGCGAGCACCTCGACAACCTGCTCGTGCGCCTGCTCAGCGACGACTACCAGATCGAGGAGCGGCTCACGCTGTCGGTGAGCCACCGGGGGCGCACCTACCGGGCCATCAACGAGATGGTGGTCAAGGGCGTCTCCCACATGGTCGAGGTGGCCATCAACATCAACGGCCGCAAGGTGCACCAGCCCCGCGGCGACGGGCTGATCGTGGGCACGCCCACCGGGTCGACGGGCTACCTGCTGAGCACCGGCGCCCCCATCGTGGTGCCCGACGTCGACTGCATCCTGGTCAAGCCCCTCAACGAGTACAGCTTCTCGCAGCGCTCCATCATCGTGCCCGGCTCGGCGCGCATTGAGGTGACGGTGCTGCCCGGCCGCGAGCCCGACATCGGGCTGGTGGTGGACGGCGGCGAGCGCATCCCCGTGGCGCCGGGCGACATCGTCGAGATCGGCCGGTCCCCCGTGCCGGCCCGGCTGGTGTACTTCGACGACGACTACTTCTTCCGCAACCTGCGAGAGCGCCTGCGCTGGTGAACCCCATGACCGACCCTGTGGCTGCGGCCGCGCGGGCCCAGGCTGGCTACGAGCGCGCCGCGCGCCGCTACGGCCGCCTGCACGCCCGCGTGGAGCGCTTCTCGAGCCGGCTGGCCGGCGTGCGCCTGGCGGCGTTCCTCGTCGCGGCGGGCGCCGGCTTCGCGGCCTGGCATGACCGCGAGTGGCTGTACGCCGGCGTCGCGGCTGCCGCGCTGGTGACCTATGTCGTGGCCGCGTGGCTGCACCGCGCGCCCTTTGCCTACGGGCCCCGGCTGGCGGCCATGGCCGAGATCTGCCGCGAGGGCGCGGCGCGGATCACCGGCGACTGGGACGCGCTGCCCGACGACGGCGCCGACGCGCTGGATCCTGCGCGCCCAGAGCTCAAGGAGCTGCTCGTCTTCGGGCGGGGCTCGCTCTACCAGCTGGTGAACCGCTGCGCGCTGCCGGCGGGCCGGGCCCGGGTGGCCGAGCTGTTGCGCGACGGGGTGGCCCCCGAGGCCTTGCCGGGGCGACAGGCCGCCGCGCAGGAGCTGGCCGCGCTGCCGGGCCTCCGCCGCCGCATCGAGGCCGAGGGCCGGCTAGCCGCCGTGGACGCCCAGGCGCTGGCGAGCTTCTTGACCTGGGCCGAGGCCCCGGCCACCCCCGGCCGCCTCAAGCCGCTGGTGCTGCTGGCAGCGCTGCTGGTGCCGGCGACGCTGGTGCAGCTGGTGCTGACCTTGGGCTGGGAGATCGAGACCCTCTGGCAGGTGACCTTCCTGGCCCAGGTGGGGCTGTACGCCTGGACCACCCGGCGCATCAGCGCCGACTACCTGCCCCTGCTGGCCGACCGCCACCGCCCCTTCCTGGCCCTGCGCCGCATGTTCGAGCGCCTGGAGCGCCGCACCTTCCACGCCGACGCGCTGGCGCCGGCGCAGGCCCGGTTTGGCGGGGCGGCGCAGAAGCCGTCGGTGCGCATGGGGCGGCTGGAGGGCATCGTCGAGAGCCTGGCGGTGCGCCACAGCGCGCTGCTCTACGCCGTGGTGTCGCTGGGCCTGTGCTGGGAGCTCGTGCAGGGCTGGCGGCTGGAGCGCTGGCGGGCCGAGGCGGGCCGGCTGGTGCGCGCCGATCTCGAGACCCTGGCCGACGTCGAGGCCCTGTCAGCGCTGGGGGGCTTCGCGGCCGACCACCCCACCTACCGCTGGCCCACCGTGCACACCGACGGGGCGCTGCCCGCCATCGAGGCCGAGGCGGCGGGCTACCCGCTGTTCCCGGCGGCGCGGCGGGTGGCCAACACCTTCACCCTCGAGCGGGGCGGTCAGCTGGTGCTCATCACCGGCAGCAACATGAGCGGCAAGAGCTCATTCCTGCGGGCGCTGGGGGCCAACGTGCTGCTGGCCCAGGCCGGCGCGCCCGTGTGCGCCGAGGGCTGGCGGCACCGGGCCTGCCGGCTGAGCACGAGCATCCAGATCACCGACGATCCGGGGGGCGGGCTGAGCCGGTTCTACGCCGAGGTGAAGCGCATCCGCTCGGTGCTGGCCGCGGTGGAGGGCGCCGAGCAGGACCCCAGCGCCTGGCCGCGGCTGTTCATGGTGGACGAGATGCTGAGCGGCACCAACAGCCGCGAGCGGCACCTGGCCAGCCGCTTCATCGTGGCCCGGCTGCTCGCCGCCACCCGCAGCTTCGGGCTGGTCACCACCCACGATCTGGATCTGGTGCGCGTGGCGGACGGCGAGGCGGAGCGGGTGCCGCTGTACCACTTCAGCGACCGGTTCGACGGCGAGCGCCTGCACTTCGACTACACGCTCAAGCCGGGCCGGGCCACCACCACCAACGCGCTGCATGTGCTGCGGATGGAGGGCATCGACGTGCCCCCCGATGCGGCCTGAGGGTCAGGCGACCAGCCGCCCCTCACGCCCCGCGACCGTGTGCTCGCCGTCCGTGAGGCTGACGGGCTTGCGGAAGTAGTGGTGCATGGCCGCCTGCCGGGCCATCGCCCAGCGGTGGGCGTCGAGCTCGAACATCTCGCAGGGCTCGCCGCCGGGCATCTTCATCGAGCACATGCACTCGAAGCCCAGCCGAGCGCCAAAGCGCTGCACGGCGATGTTGTCGCGGCGCACCCAGAACCACACCTGCTGCGCGTCGAGGGCCTGGAAGGCGTACTCCACGAGCACCGTGGCGCAGCGCCCGCCGTCGCCCTTGTGGGCGTGGCGATCCAAGATGACCGCGAAGCTCCAGGTGTCGGGCTCTTCGTTGTCGCGCACCAGCTCGGCCACGCCCAGCAGGGCCTCGCCGTGGCGCACCACGAAGGTGAGGTGGGTGTCATCCCACGCCAGGGGGTGCTGCTCGCCGACGCCTTCCACAAAGCGGCGTCGGTACAGCCGAGGTTTGTCGAGCAGGTCGTTGAGCGGCAGCCGATCCGTCTCACGGAAGGGCTGAAGCGACAACGCCCCGTCGTCCTCCGAAGATACCGCCGGTTCAGCCACGGCGACGCTCCGTTCATCGCGCCCCGACCCGCGACGCGGGCCGCTTGGGCTTGGGGGGCAGCATGGCCGGATGCTCCGGCCGCTGCAACCTGTTCTGGGGCGCGCGGCCCCAGGCGATCAGCGGGGCAGCGCGGCCTCGACCGCCGCCGTCACCTCCGCTGACATGGGATCGATGGGCGACGCGAACCGCGCCGCCAGCTGCCCGTTGGGCCCGATGAGGAACTTGGTGAAGTTCCAGCCCACCTCGCCCTGGGTGCCCTTCGGCCCCGCCGTGGTCAGCCAGCGGTACAGGAGCGACTTGTCGGCGCCCTTCACGCGGGACTTGTCGGTGAGCGGGAAGGTGATCTCGAACTTGTCTCGGACGAACCCGTGGATCTGCGCCGGCTCGCCTGGCTCCTGGCCCCCGAAGTCGTTCGAGGGCACGGCCACCACCACCAGGCCCTTGTCCTTGTAGGTGCGGTAGAGGCGCTCCAGCCCGGCGTACTGCGGCGTGAAGCCGCACTGGCTGGCCGTGTTGACCACCAGCACCGCCTTGCCGCGGAGCTGGGCGAAGTCAAAGGGCTGCCCGTGGATGTCCTTCACCTTGAAGCTGTGCAGGGTGGGCGCCTGCGCGTCGGTGGCCGCGGGCGTGGCGCCGGGCGCCAACAGGGCGGCCCACAGGGAGAGCAGCTGAATCCACATGGTGACCTCGGGGGCTGTGTGGCGAAGCGATGCGTGTGAGCGCGTGGGGGTCGCCCGCCGCGGGGCGGATCACGCGGGGGATCAGCCGGCTCGGGCTGGGCCGGCCGCCGCAGGGCCGAGCGAGGCCGCCTGGGCCAGCAGGGCGTCCCAGGTCGCGCGGATCCGGGGCACCCGGCGCAGGGCCCTGTGGGTGACCAGCCAGAGGTCGTTGTGCGGCAGGGGCGTGGCGGTCGGCTCGGGCAGCGGGAGCGCCACCAGCCCGTGGTGGGCGATGGTGGGGGCGGGCAGCAGGCCAACGCCCAGGCCCGCCGAGACGGCCGACACCTGAGTGGCGAGGCTGTCGGTGCGCAAGGCCGGCGGGTGATGGGTGTGGGCCGCCAGCCAGGTGCCCATGGGCGTCTGGGCCAGCGCCTCGCCCCAGCTGATCCAGGCCGCGTCCGCGAGGCGCACGGCGGTTAGCGGGGCAAGGCCGGTCGCCAGGGCCGGCGAGGCAGCGAGCAGCCAGCGCACCTCGAGCAGGCGCTTGAAGACCAGGTCGCCGCGGGTGGGCCGCACGATGCGCAGCGCGAGGTCGGCCTCGCGGCGGGTGAGATCGACCACCGCCTCGCCGGGGATGAGGGTGGCGCGCAGCCCTGGGTGGGCCTGCCGCAGGGCCTGCAGCGCGGGCAGCACCAGGATCTCAGCGACGTCGGGTGGGCAGGCGATGCGCACCTCGCCCTCGACGGCGCGCTCCAGGCCCTCAGCCGCGTAGGCGAACTGCGCGACGCCCGCCTCGACCCCCTCGGCAGCGGGGGCCAGGTCGTGGGCGGCGGCCGTGGGCGTGAGGCCGTGGCGCCCGCGGTCGAAGAGGGCGGCGTCGAGGGTGGCCTCCAGGGCGGCCAGCCGGCGGGACACCGTCGATGGATCGACCTGCAGGGTGTGGGCGGCCGCGCCCAGGGTGCGCGAGCGGTACAGCACCAAGAACAGCTGAACATCATTCCACGAGACGGGGGCGGGCATTGCATGCATGGCTGCAACGATACCATGCAGGTTTGGGTGTAGTCGTGGATGGGTGCACGGCGACAGGGTGTCTCCAGCGCTGATGGGCAGCGCGACACACCCACGGCCCCCCGGGGCCTTGCGATTGGAGACACGATGCCGTCCACCCACCTGCCGTCGACCCAGATCCTGTCCGCCGACACCCCGCCCACCACCCTCGTCACCGCGGCCACCGGCAAGACGGGGGCCCGCGTGGCCGCCCGACTGCAGGCCATCGGCTGGCCCGTGCGGGCCGCCAGCCGGTCCGCCACGCCGCCGTTCGACTGGGACGACGCGGCCACCTGGCCCGCCGCGCTGCGGGGCGTCGACCAGGTGTACCTGGCCTACGCGCCCGATCTGGCGGTGCCGGGGGCCTTCGAGCGCATGGAGCGCTTCGTCACCCTCGCGGCCGAGCACGGCGTGCACCGGATCGTGCTGCTGTCGGGGCGCGGCGAGCCGGTGGCCCAGGCCTGCGAGCGCATGGTGCTGGCCTCGGGCGTCCCGGCGACGGTGGTGCGCGCGAGCTGGTTCGCGCAGAACTTCTCGGAGGGGCACTTCGCGCCCGCCCTGCAGCACGGCGCGCTGCCCTTCGAGGCGACCGACGTGGGGGAGCCCTTTGTGCACGTCGACGACATCGCGGACGTGGCGGTGGCGGCGCTGACCGAGCCGGGCCACGCGGGGGCGCTCTATGAGGTGACGGGGCCGGCGCTCCTCACCATGGCCGAGGCCGTCGCACAGATCGGCGCCGCGGCGGGCCGGCCCATCGAGTACATCCCGATGGCGCCCGCGGCGTACGAGGCGACCCTGGTGCAGGCCGGCGTGCCCGCCGCCCTCGCCGGCTTCTTGACCGAGCTCTCCACGACCACCCTCGACGGGCGCAACGCCTACGTGGCCGACGGCGTGCAGCGGGCCCTGGGCCGCGCGCCCCGCAGCTTCGAGGCCTTCGTGCGCGAGGCCGCCGCCGCGGGCGCCTGGGCGGCGTCGTGATGGTCGCCGGGCTGTGGCCGTGGGTCGCGGGCGTGAGCGCCGTGGCGGCTGCCCTCGCCGGGGGCACCACCTACGCCTTCTCGAGCTTCGTGATGCGGGGGCTGGGCGCGCTGAGGCCGGGCGACGCTGTGCGCGCGATGCAGGCGATCAACGTCGCCGCCATCAGCCCCGTCTTCCTGGGCCTGTTCATGGGCACGGGCTTGGTCAGCGCAGGGGTGGCCGTCGCGTCGCTGTGGGC
>JAUHVS010000858.1 GCA_030424955.1 bacterium
CTGATCGAGCTCGTCGACCACCCGCTTGAGCGCCAGGAAGTCCTTGAGGCTGGCGGTGACCACCAGGGAGTTGGTCGCCTCGTCGGCGGTGATGCTCACCTCGCCCTCGAAGAGCGCCGCCGAGGTGGCCCCCGTCGCGGCCTTGCTGGCGGAGCGCTTCGTCTTGCTGCTGGCGCTGGAGCGCGCGCGCGAGGCGCTGCCCGACGCGGAGCGGGAGCGCTGCTCCTGGCTCAGGTTGCTGAGCACACCCGACAGATCCGCCGCCTTCGCGTGGTTGAGCTGGTGGATGTGCACCTGGCCGTCGCCCGGGATGGGCACGTCGAGCTTGGCGATGAGTGACTTGATGCGGCGGTAGCTGCGGTTGGTCGCCACGATGAAGAGGCGGTTGGTGCGCTCATCGGAGACGATCTTGCTGACCTTCACGTCGAGGTCCGACTCGCCCACGCTGGCGCTGCTGGCCGCGGTGGCGGTGGCGCCCTTCTTCTTGGTGCTGCTGCGCCGCTTCGGCGTGCGGGTCGACGACTTGCTGCTGCTGGAGCCGCCAGCGTCCTCGAACACCTCCTGGATCTTCGCCGCGATCTCCTGCGCGTCGGCGTGGAGGATCTGGTAGGTCCAGAGCTGCTCCTGGCCGCCCGGGACGTCCAGCTCGGTGATCAGGGACTTGAGCTTGCGCAGGTTGGCGCCGAGCTCGGTCATGATCAGGGAGTTGCTGGGCTGGTAGACGATGATCTGGGCGTTGGGCGACGCCAGCTTGCTGATGACCTCGTTGATCTCCTGGGCGTCGACGTGGGTCAGCGGCACGATCTGCGTGACCATGCGGTCTTCCGCCGGCGGCGTGCTGTCGGCGGGCAGGAACGGATCGGACTTCTTGGGGAAGTCCTTGATGTCGATGATCCGCAGGAACTTGCCCTGGCGGCTGATGGTCAGGCCGTTCGCCTCGAGGGCCGTCAGGAAGGCCCGGTACGCCTCATTGGCCGTGACCAGGGTGGGGGAGTAGATGGTGATCTTCTTCCCCTTCAGCGGCTTGGCCAAGATGATGTTCTTGCCCGTCATGCAGGCCACGAGCTTGACGACCGCGTCCAGCTCCTCGTCGTAGATGTCCAGGTGCACCTTCACGCCCGGCTTCAGCCGCGCGCAGCGCTTCACGAAGTCGGCGGAGAGGGTGGGGTTGCCGTCGTCGGCCTTCTCTTCCACCTGCTGCCACGCGGGCACCTTCTTCTCGGCGGTCTTGTCGGCGACGCCAGGGGGCGGCCGCCGGGCGCTGCTGCCGCTGGTCTCGCCCTTGACAGGCCCCTTCTGCGCGAGCTTCGTCGGCTCGGCGCCCGCCGCGCCCTTGGCCTTGAACTTGCTGAGCTTGTCCAGGTTGGGCCGGCGCTGGGCGAGCGGCTTCGAGATGTCCATGGGCAGCTTGCGCGGCCCAGGGATTGCGCCCGGCTTGAGGGTGCTGGGGAGCTTGCCAGGCCCCACCTTCAGGTTGGGGATGGCGGGCTCCGGTTCAGCCTGTGACCACGCGGCGAGCGGGGTCAGCAGAAGGGCGAAGCAGGCCAACCACGCCGGGGCCGCAGAACTGACTCGTGCCGTCGTACGCATCATCACTTGATCGTGTAGTCCATGTTGACCTTGCGGCCGCGCCGCTCGATCTCCACGGAGACGTTGTCGGAATTCTTGAGCTTTTCGAACAGCTGCAAGGCCTTGTTCGGGCTGTTGATCGCCTCGTCGTTGACCGCCTTCAGGATGTCGCCGGAGCGCACGCCGATGTGGCTGTAGAGGCTGCCGGGGCGAACACCCACGACCTTGAAACCCTGGGGCTTGCCGTCCCGGTAGTGCGGGATGACGCGGGCCTGGCTGGCCAGCTTGGAGAGGTCCTGCAGCTGCTCGTCGAGCATGCCGCGGTCGATCTCGTAGCTGTCTTTGCCGACCTTCTTGACGCCGTCCTTGATGTTGGAGGCGGTGGCCGGCGGCTTGCTCGAGGCCCGGCTGCTGCGGAACTTGCCGCGGCTCGACTTCTTGGCGGCTTTGCCAATCTCGACGCACTCGAACTCCGAGCCGCTCGTCAGGACGATGCGGTGGCGGTGGATGGCCACCAGGATGTGCTCGCCGAGCCGGGTGCCGACCCGCGCGAGGCGGTCCTGATCGGACTCGCCGTCATCGACCACCGCCATCGACCACTCCGCAGGCTCGGCCATCATGGTGGCCATCAGCCCG
>JAUHVS010000081.1 GCA_030424955.1 bacterium
GGCAGCGGCGCGGCCGGCGGCGGCGGCGGGGTCGGTGGCGATGACGCCGGCGAAGGCGCGCAGGGTGGCCGCGGCGGCAACGGCGGCCGCGGTGGCAACGGCGGCGGCGGCAGCGGTGGCGTGAGCTACGGCCTGTTCGTGTGGGACAGCGCGCCCACCGTCGAGGGCGACAACCTGCTGGCAGCCGGCACGCCCGGCAACGGCGGCGCGGGCAGCAACGCGGGCCAGCGGGGCGCCGCGGGGGGCCGCAATTGACCCGTGGCGCACAGCCGGTGAGCGGCTCCCGCGTCGAGATGACGCAGCTGGTCCAGCCGCCAGACGCCAACTACCTCGACACCCTCTTCGGGGGACGGCTGGTCGAGTGGATCGACAACTGCGCGGCCATCTCCGCCCAGCGACACGCGCGCTGCAAGGTGGTGACCGCCAGCATCGACGACCTGCACTTCGCGGTGCCCATTCGGCTGGGCGACATCGTGGTGCTGAAGGCGAGCGTGAACTACGTCCACCGCACCTCGATGGAGGTGGGCGTGCGGGTTGAGCGGGAGTGCCCCCGCACCGGCGAGACCACCCACGCGGCCCGCGCATACCTCACATTCGTCGCATTGGACGAGCAGAACCGCCCGCTGACGGTGCCCGCGCTCACCCCCGAGACCCCCGGCGAGCGCCGCCGCGCGGCCAACGCCGTCACCCGCCGCGAGTTCCGCCTCATGCGCCGCGCCGCGCTGGCCACGGAGCCCCCTGAGTGACCGACGCCTTCCCGGTGGTCCCGTCACGGCCCACCGTGCGGGTCGTCCACCCGTGCGGCGGCTTCGACGACACCCAGCGCGCCCGCCTGCGCAAGGGTGTTGAGGCCCTGGAGCGCGCGGGCTGTCGGGTGCGCTGGGACGCTACGGCCGCCCAGCGCCCACAGAGCCGTGGCTACCTGGCCGGCACCGACAGCCAGCGCCGCCGTGAGCTGATCGAGGCCTTCACAGAGCCGGGCGTCGATGTGGTCTGGGCGGCCCGGGGTGGATCGGGCGCGGCCCGCATCGCCCGGGACGTCACCGACGCCCTGGAGCGTCACGCCCCGCGCCTGCTGGTGGGCTTCTCAGACGTCACCACGCTCATCGCGGCCTTCACCCAGCGCCTCGGCTGGCCGAGCGTGCATGGCCCGGTGGTCACCACGCTGGCCAACCGCCACCTCTCCCAGGGCGCCGTCGCTGATCTGGATCAGGTGCTCGCCGTCCTCACCGGTCACAGCGATGCCCTCTCGTTCAGCCCCCAGGCCGGCGAGCCCCTGCGCGCGCCCCTTGTGGGGGGCAACCTCACGGTGCTGGCGTCGCTGTGCGGGATGGGCCTGTTGCCCACCCTCCCGCGCGCCCTCTGGGTGCTCGAGGACACCCACGAGGCGCCCTACCAGCTCGACCGGGCCTACACCCAACTGCGGGGCGCCAGCATGCTGAGCCGCGCCGCCGCCGTGTGGTTCGGCGACCTCTCCCCGGCGCCCCTCAGCCGGACCCTGCGCACCCTCGCCGCCGACCTGAAGGCGCCGCTCTACCGCGACGCCCCGGCGGGCCACCAAGGACGCATCGCGGCGCTGCCCATGGGCGTGACCGTCGACTTCGACCCCGCCCGCGGGCAGCTGCGCTGGCGGACCGACCGCGCCCATGCGTGAGCGCTACGCCATTGACGATCGCCTGCGGTCCGCGGTGGCCGAAGGGGCCGCCCCCGCGCTGGCCTTCGCGGTCGATCAGGGGGGGCACCGGCAGACCTGGTTCGCTGGCGACCTCGGGCCCATGCCGGGCGGCGCACCGGCGCCCCCCTGCGATGCGCAGACGCGGTTTGACCTGGCCTCGCTGACCAAGCCCCTGACCACCGTACCGTGGGTGCTCCGCCTTGTGAGCGAGGGACGCCTGGACCTGCTCGCCCCGCTGGGCGACGCGCTGCCGGGGCTCGAGGGCCCGCTGGCCCGATGCCCGTTGTGGCGGCTGCTGACCCACACCAGCGGGCTGGCGGCCCATCGGCCGTTCTTCCAGGGCCTCGCCGGCACGGTCGGCACGGCCGAGGGTGCGGCCCGGGCGAAGGCGGCCGTCCGCCGCATGATCGCCGGAGCCCCACTGCCCTCGGCCCCCGGGGCTGAGGAGCGGTACAGCGATCTCGGGTTCCTGCTGTTGGAGTGGGCCGCAGAGCGCGCGGACGCCCCGCTCGCGGCCCGCTGGCCCGACCTGCCAGGGCACGGGACGGGCCGACTGCACTTCCGCCCGCGCCCTGGCCCGCCACCCACGGCACCCTACGCGCCCACGGAGCGCTGCCCGTGGCGGGGGACGCTGCTGCGGGGTGAGGTGCATGACGACAACGCCTGGGTCATCGGCGGGGTCGCGGGGCACGCCGGGCTCTTTGGGACCTTGGACGCGACTGTCGACGCGGCGAGGGCCTGGCTCGACGCCGTGCGGGGCGACGTCGCCCTGCCGGGGGTCGACCTGGCCTACACCACCTCGGTGCTCGCGCCGAAGTGGGGCCACCCACAGGGCACCTTCCAGCTGGGCTGGGACACCCCCACGCCAGGCGGTGGCTCTACGGCCGGCACGCAGTTTGGCCGTCGGGCGCTAGGGCACCTGGGCTTCACAGGCACCTCCATCTGGATGGACGTGGACGCGAACGTCGTGATGGTGCTGCTCAGCAACCGGGTGAGCCCCACCCGCGAGAACCAACGCCACCGGCCCCTGCGCCCGGCCCTGCACGACCTGGGCTGGGCCTGGGCCCGGGCGAACCGACCGGCTTAGCGGGCCAGGACGCCAGCAGGCGGCCCCTATGTTTCACGTGAAACGGAGATCAGCATGGAATTCGCGGCCGACCTCGCGCTCGCCCGGCACGCCGCCGAGCAAGCCGGCGCCTACATCGCGCGGCGCTGGGACACGGGCGTCGAGGCGCAGTTCAAGGGCACCGTTGATCTCGTCACGGAGGTCGACCTTGCCGCCGAGGCGATCCTGGTCGGCGCGGTGCGCGCGCAGCGCCCGGACGACGCCATCATCGCAGAGGAGGGGAGCGGCACCGAGGCCCTCGGCCCTGGACGCACCTGGCACATCGACCCGCTGGACGGCACCACCAACTTCAGCCACGGCTTCCCGCACTTCTGCGTGTCCATCGCGCTCCTGGACCATCAGGGCCCGGCGGTGGGCGTCGTGCACGACCCGCTGCGCCAATGGACCTTCTGGGCCACCCGCGGCGGCGGCGCCTGGCGCAACGGTCAGCGGCTGCAGGTGAGCGCGAGCGCTGACCTCAACCGCGCCCTGCTCGCCACCGGCTTCCCGTACGACCGCCACACCAACCCCGACAACAACGTGGGGCGGTTCAACGCCCTCCTTCGGCGGGCCCAAGGCATGCGGCGGGCCGGCTCTGCCGCCCTTGACCTCGCGTTCGTTGCCGCCGGCTGGCTCGACGGGTATTGGGAGGACCGCCTGAAGAGTTGGGACCTCGCCGCCGGCTGGCTGCTCGTGACCGAGGCCGGCGGTCAGGTCACCGACCTGCTGGGCGAGCCTGTGGATCTGACGACCGGCCGCCTCGTCGCGGCCAATCCAGCCCTCCACCCGACCCTCGTCGCCGCACTCCGAGCGGCCCCCCTCACCTTGGAGACGCCATGAAGCGCCTGTCTTGGCTCCTCGCCCTCGCCGCGCCTTTGGGCTGCTCCGAGGTCATCATCGTCGACAACGCGCCGCCCACCATCGAGCTCGCAGGCGTCTGCCAGGCCCCGGACACCGGCCGCTGGTACCTCGCGCTCGACACTGCCGACGCCGAGCACAAAGACCTCACCCTGCGTCTCGTGACCGCCAGCGGTGAGGCCGTCGCCCCCGGGCCGACCGGCGCCGGCCTCGCGGGGCTGCCCCCAGGCCGCCCGCCCGCGCTCAGGCGGCACCTGGTCGAGTGGCTGCAGACCAGCGACGCCGGCGACGCGCCCTGCGATGCTGTGCCCGAGACCCTCCCGGGCACCTCCACGGGCTGCGCGACCGTCGGCCCCGCTGGGCCCGACCTGCCGCTGACCCTCACCGCCTTCGTCGATGACCAGAATGAGGTCACGGCGTTCACGCTCACGGTGAGCGAGGCTCTGCCCGCCGAAGACTGCCGGGCGACGCGATGACGCCGACGCAACTGGAGACGCTGACCGCCCGCGCGGGCCACGCGGTTCAGGTCAGCGACGCGGCGGCGACCCGGCTCGCAGGCTTCATCGCGCTCCGCGCGCGCTGGGGAAAGGTCCACAACGTCTCAGGGCCTGCCGCCTTGGCCGATCCATGGGGGACGGACGTCCTCGACGGCCTCATGGTCTGGGCCTGCCTCGCCGCTGGGGCGCCGCTGGCCGATGTGGGCGCGGGGAGCGGGGTGCCGGGGCTCGTGGTCGCGGCGGCTGATCCCGACCGGGCCATCCACCTCATCGAGCCGCGGGTCAAGCGCGCGGCCCTCCTGCGCTCGGCCGCGGGGCACCTCGGCCTCAGCCAGGTGCAGGTCCATCGGCAACGCTGGCCCATCGCGTTGCCCACGGCAGTGCAGGTGGTCAGCCGCGCGGTTGTCTCGCCCAGCACGTGGCCTGCGCTCGCAGCCGAAGCCCCCGGCGGCGCGAGTGACATCGTCCGAATGCTCGCCGACGACCGCCCTGCCTTCACGGTGCCCGGCTACAGCCTTGCGGCCGCCATCGACTACACCAGCGCCGACCGGGCCCTGCGCGTCGAGCGCTGGCACCGCGCCTGAGAGGCGGACCGGGGCTCAGCCCGCCGATGTTTCACGTGGAACACGGTGGTGCCGGCAGAGGGTCCCAGCTCCCCGGGCGTTTCACGTGAAACAGCCCTCGCCACCCCCTCACACACGCTAGCCGACCATTCGGGCCTGTGCTATCACGCGCACATGCGCCCATATACCATCTGCATCTCCAATCAGAAGGGCGGCGTCGGCAAGACCACCACCGCCGTCAACCTGGCCGCCGGCCTCGCCCTCGAGGGTGCCCAGGTCCTCCTGATCGACATCGATCCCCAAGCGAACGCCAGCTCAGGCCTCGGCCTGGACCCGCGGTCCATCAAGCAGGGCGTCTACCACGCGCTCATCGGCCTCGCTGATCTCGAACAGGTCGCCCTGCCCGCGCCCGAGGTGGAGGGCCTGTCCATTGTGCCGGCCAACGCTGAGCTCTTCGGCGCCGAGGTCGAGCTCGTCGACGCCGTCGCGCGGGAGTACCGGCTGAAGGAGGCCCTCGATCGCCACCCGAACCCACCTCACTTCGTCATCATTGACTGCCCACCCAGCCTGGGCCTGCTGACGCTCAACGCCCTGACCGCCGCCGACTCGGCGCTGATCCCCCTGCAGTGTGAGTACTACGCGCTCGAGGGCCTCTCGCAGCTCACCCGCACCATCCAGCTCATCCAGCGCCGCCTGAACCCCGACCTGATCATCGAGGGCATCCTGCTGACGATGTTTGACGCGCGCACCAACCTCGCGCACCAGGTCGCCGAAGAGGCGCGTGAGTTCTTCGGCGCGCAAGTCTTCGACGTGCAGATCCCGCGCAACGTGCGGCTGTCCGAGAGCCCCTCCTTCGGCCGATCGATCCACCAATACGACAAGAGCTCCCGCGGCGCGCGCGCCTACCGGCGCCTGGCCCGCCAGCTCATCGAACGCCACCCTGAGATCATGCGCCCCGCCGCCCAGGAGGACACCCCATGAGCCAGCCTCCGAAGCGCCGCCTGGGACGCGGCCTCTCTGCCCTCATCCCCCAAGACGACCCCAGCCCGGCGCCAGCTTCAGGGGCCACCCCCACGACGGGGCTGCTCGAGGTCCGCGTCGATCAGGTGGCCGCCGTCACGCAGCCGCGCACACAGTTCGACGAGCAGGCCCTACAGGAGCTCGCTGACAGCATCCGCACCCACGGCATCCTGCAGCCCATCCTGGTGCGCCACGAGAGCGCCTACGCCCGGGACCGCTACGTCATCATTGCAGGGGAGCGCCGCTTCCGCGCCGCCCAACGGGCGGGCCTCGACCGGGTACCTGTACTCATCCGCGAGGCCACCGAAGCCGAAGCCTACGCCCTGGCGCTCATCGAGAACGTGCAGCGTGCCGACCTCGACCCCATCGAGGAGGCCCACGCCTATCAGCACCTCGCCCAGACCGCAGGCCTGACGCAGGAGCAGATGGCGCAACAGGTCGGCAAAAGCCGCGTCTCGGTCACCAACGCCCTGCGCCTGCTCAAGCTGCCCGCCCCGGTACAGGCCCTCGTGGTCACCGGCGAGCTCTCCGCCGGCCACGCCCGGGCCATCCTCCAGGCTCCGGAAGACGAGCGGATCGACCTGGCGCACCGCGCGGCCGCCGAGCGCTGGTCCGTGCGAGACACCGAGCGCGCAGCGCGCGCCCAGGCCAACCAGCCCGACCCTGAGCCCGCGGCGCCCGCCGGCCCTGAACCGGCCGAGCCGTCCCAGAGCGAGGGCCGCAGCCCCGACGACGTCGCCCTGGAGGACCGGCTGCGCACCGTCTTGGGTGCCCCGCTGTCCCTCAAGCGCACCGGCGACAAGGGCCGGCTGGAGGTCCGCTTCCACAGCCGCGCCGAGCTCGACCGCCTCGTGGACCTGCTCCTCAGCCTCGAGCAGATCGTGCCCTGAGGCCCCCCGTCGCGCCTGCCCAGCCTCGACCGCGGGCGCCGTCTCCCAGCCCCTCACCCGACCCGTCCCCCCGCCACCCAGTCCGAGGCCTTGCGCGCCCCGGTCGGCCAGCACGGCAACACGCTGGCCACTCACCCCAGGGAGACCTCGCCTGCCGGCAGACGCCCGCTCAGGCAGGTGATCAAGCCGGCAGAGCACCTCTCCACCCGCCCGTCACAAGCTCCTATACCTAACATTCAAAATGCCCGTAATCGCCGGTTCTGACCCACTGCCTGCCCACTGGCCTGGCCTTCACCCGCAAACCGGTCATCCGCCAACTTCCGCTGAAATATCGGCGCCTTAGCGCCCGGTTCCGGGACGACTAGGTCGACCACCGCATCGGACGCGCTGAAGCCCCGGTGGCGTCCGTGCCTCGCCCGCCGACCCAGCGCCCTCGACGCGCACTCGACCAACCAGCCGGGGGCCAGGGTGCGTCACAGCACGCAGACGAGGTGGCGCGCCCAGCCAGGGACGCCCTGGACGAGCACGGGGCCACCCACCCCGGGGGCCAGGGTGCGTCACAGTACGCAGCCGAGGTGGCGCGCCCAGCGAGGTGCACACCGCGCAGACGCCGCGCGATCCAGCTGGTCAGCCAGCCAGCGTACCGCACGCGCAACTCGACGAGACCCCAGAGAGGGTCAGGCCGATGCAATCAGGGCAGGGGAGCGGTCTGCTGACCACCTGAGGCCACAGAGGCGACTGCCTCCGGCCTGTGCGAACGCGCCCGCCAGGGGGCTCCGCGGCCCGCCAGGCGGCGGACCCGGGACTCCACAGGGCCTAGTGCCCCGCGGTCCGCAGCGCGGCTTCCGCGAAGGCCCGATCGTTGTTCAGATCCATGATCCGCACATCGTTCAGGTACTCACGGCTCTCGAGCCCATCGAGGCTCGCCTTGAGCAGGGCCTCGGCCTCGCCGCGCTCCAGCTGACCCGGCAGCACGGCCTTGTCCGCCAGCACCAGCAGGCCATCGGGGCGCACCTCAGCCACCCCCCCACGCACCAGGACCTCGCCCCCATCATACTTGATGGCGCCGCCACCCAGCTGAATGAGGGCCGGCCGGTGGTCGGGCATGATGCCGAGCTCGCCGCGCACGCCCGGCGCCGTCACCGACGCCGTCTCGACCTCGACCACCTTGCCGGTGGGGGTCACCACTTCGAGCTTCAGGTTCGCCATCTGCTGTCTCCCTGCGCAGTCGATCAGCCCTCGCGGGCCATCTTCTCCGCCTGAGCCTTGACCTCGTCCAGGGTGCCCACCATGTAGAAGGCCTGCTCCGGCAGGTCATCCACCTCACCATCGACGATGGACTTGAAGCCCGCGATGGTGTCCTCGAGCTTCACGTACACGCCAGGCGTACCCGTGAACTGCTCGGCCACGTGGAAGGGCTGCGACAGGAACTTCTCGATCTTCCGGGCGCGATCCACCACCAGGCGGTCATCGTCCGAGAGCTCGTCCATGCCCAAGATGGCGATGATGTCCTGCAGATCCTTGTAGCGCTGCAGGGTCTCCTGCACCTCGCGGGCGACCTCGTAGTGCTCCAGGCCCACCACCTGCGGGTCCAGCAGGCGGCTGCTGGAGTCCAGGGGATCCACGGCCGGGTAGATGCCCTTCGAGGCGATGGCACGGCTCAACACCGTGGTCGCATCGAGGTGGGCAAAGGCCGTCGCGGGCGCCGGGTCCGTCAGGTCATCAGCAGGCACGTAGATGGCCTGCACGGACGTGATGGAGCCCTTCTTGGTCGAGGTGATCCGCTCCTGCAGGGCGCCCATCTCGGTCGCCAGGGTGGGCTGGTAGCCCACGGCAGAGGGGATCCGGCCCAGGAGCGCCGACACCTCGGAGCCCGCCTGGGTGAAGCGGAAGATGTTGTCGACGAAGAGCAGCATGTCGGCGTTGCGGTCGTCGCGGAAGAACTCCGCCACCGTCAGGGCCGACAGGGCCACCCGGGCGCGGGCGCCGGGGGGCTCGTTCATCTGGCCGTAGACCAGCGCCACCTTCGACTTGGGCAGATCGTCCACGTTGATGACGTTGGACTCGGCCATCTCCCAATAGAGGTCGTTGCCCTCACGGGTCCGCTCGCCAACGCCGGCGAACACCGACAGGCCGCCGCCCTTGATGGCCACGTTGTTGATCAGCTCCATGATCAACACCGTCTTGCCCACGCCGGCGCCGCCGAACAGGCCGATCTTCCCACCACGCGCATAGGGCGCGAGCAGGTCGACCACCTTGATGCCGGTCTCGAAGGTCTCGACCATCGAGCTCTGCTCTTCGAGCTTCGGCGGCTGGCGGTGGATCGCGCGGTAGTGCTCGGTCTTGACCGGGCCCTTCTCGTCCACGGGCTCACCGATGACGTTGAGGATGCGACCCAAGGTCGCCTCGCCCACCGGCATCATGATCGGGTTGCCCGAGTTCTGGACGCCCATCCCGCGCACCAGGCCATCGGTCGTGTCCATGGCGATGGCACGCACGATGTTCTGGCCCAGGTGCTGGGCGACCTCCAGGGTCAGGTTCCAGTCTTTGTCGCTGATGGCCGGGTTGGACACCCGCAGCGCCGTGTAGATCTGCGGCAGGTCGCCTTCGGGGAACTGCACGTCCACCACCGGCCCCAACACCTGCGAGACTCTTCCAAGGTGCTCGCTCATGCTCGTGGTTCCTCTCATCGCGTGGCCTGTGAGGCCCCCGGTCGGTTCAGTTCAGTGCCTCAACGCCACTGATGATCTCGGTAAGCTCCGTCGTGATCGCCGCCTGGCGGGCCCGGTTGGCCTGCAGCGTCAGGCTGCGGATCATCTCCGAAGCGTTGTCCGTAGCGCTGTTCATGGCGTTCATTCGCGCCGCGTGCTCGCCCGCGATGGACTCCAGCACGACCTGGCGCACCTGCACCTCGACGTACCGCGGCACGATGTAGCCCAACAGCGACTGCTGGTCGGGCTCGTAGATCAGGTCGGCCGACGCGGCGTCATCGCCGCCGGCCTCCGCCTCGTCCACGTCGGCCGCCACCGGCAGCAGAGGGCGCACCGTCGGGATCTGCGCGATGGCGTTCTTGAACACGTTGAAGATCACCACCACCTCGTCGAAGGTCCCCTCGAGGAAGCCGTCGATGAGCTGGGCAGACACGGCCCGAAGGTCGTCGTCTTCCTTCGCCAGGGCGATGATCTCGCCGAAGTTGTGGGCGTGGTCGAACAGGCCCTTGGCGGCCGCCTTCTGCACAAAGAGGTTGATGCGCCGGCCCACGGTGAAGACCTGGACCTCCTCAACGCCCTCGGCCAGGCGCGACTCGCTGTAGGCCGCGACCAGCTTCTGCACGCCGCTGTTGAAGCCGCCGCACATCCCGCGATCGCTCGACACCGCCAGCACGGCGACGCGCTTGATGGTCTCACGCTGAGCGAGCAGGGGGTGCGGCGCCGTCGCCCCGTCAGTCGTGAGCTGCGACACCAACGAGCTCAGCAGCTCGCGGTGCTTCGCCGCATACGGGCGCAGCTCGATCATGGCGTCCTGGGCCCGCCGCAGCTTCGCCGCCGACACCAGCTTCATCGCCTTCGTGATCTTCTGGGTGTTCTTCACCGAGACGATCCGCTTGCGAATGTCTTTCAAGCTCGGCATGCCGCTCTCCTCGGTCCGTCCCCGGACACCTCAGCTCAGGCGCTGAAGGTCGCCTTGAACGCATCCAGGCCCGCCTTGAAGCCCGACACGATGGAGGACTCCAGCTTGTTGAGCGAGCGGAGCTCGTCCATGACCGCCTTGTGCTGCGACTCCATGTAGGTGATGACCTCCGACTCATAGCGGCCCAGGGCCGACGTCGGGAGGTGATCGATGTAGCCGTTCGAGGCCGCGAAGATGATCAGGATCTGGTGCTCAACCGGCTGCGGCTTGTACTGCGGCTGCTTGAGGATCTCCACCAGACGCTCGCCGCGGGCCAGCTGCCGCTGGGTCGTGGCGTCGAGGTCGCTCGCGAACTGCGCGAAGGCCTCCATCTCGCGGTACTGCGCGAGGTCCATCCGCAGGGTCCCGGCCACCTTCTTCATGGCCTTGGTCTGCGCCGAACCACCCACGCGCGACACCGACACACCCACGTTGATCGCCGGCCGGACACCCGAGAAGAACAGGTCGCTCTCGAGGAAGATCTGGCCGTCGGTGATCGAGATCACGTTGGTGGGGATGTAGGCCGAGACGTCACCAGCCTGGGTCTCGATGATCGGCAGGGCCGTCAGCGAGCCACCGCCGTACTCGTCGCTCATCTTCGCGGCGCGCTCGAGCAGGCGGCTGTGCAGGTAGAACACGTCGCCCGGGTAAGCCTCGCGGCCCGGCGGGCGGCGGAGCAGCAGCGACATCTGGCGGTAGGCCACGGCCTGCTTGCTCAAGTCATCGTAGATGATCAGGGCGTGCTTGCCGTTGTCGCGGTAGTACTCGCCGATGGTGCAGCCCGTGAAGGGGGCGATGAACTGCAGCGGCGCGAGGTCCGCCGCGCCCGCCGCGACCACCGTGGTGTACTCCATGGCGCCGAAGCTCTTCAGCTTCTCGACCACCTGAGCCACCGTGCTCTGCTTCTGGCCGATGGCCACGTAGATGCAGTACACGTCGGTGTTCTTCTGGTTGATGATCGTGTCGATCGCCACGGCGGTCTTGCCGGTCTGGCGGTCGCCGATGATCAGCTCACGCTGACCACGGCCGATCGGCACCATGGCGTCGATGGCCTTCAGGCCCGTCTGCAGCGGCTCCGACACCGACTGCCGGGGCATGATGCCGGGCGCCTTGATCTCGACCTTGCGGCGGTGCTCGCTCTCGATGGGCCCGAGCCCGTCGATGGGCTGGCCGAGCGCGTTCACCACGCGGCCCAGCAGCGCCTCACCCACCGGGACGTCCACGATGCGGCCCGTGCGCTTGACCTCGTCGCCTTCCTTGATGAAGGTCGCGTCGCCCAGGAGCGCGACGCCGACGTTGTCCTCCTCGAGGTTGAGGACCATGCCCTCGACCCCGTGGGGGAAGCGCAGCAGCTCGCCCGCCATGGCCTTCTCGAGGCCATAGACGCGGGCGATCCCGTCACCGGCCGAGAGGACCGTGCCGGTCTCGCTGACCTCGACCTGCTTGTCGTAGTCCTCGATCTGCTGCCGGATGATCCGGCTGATCTCTTCGACCTTGATTTCCATGTCGGTCGCTCTCCGTCGGTCGGCTCGCCTCGTGGGCGAGTCTCAGCTGGTCGCGCGGGCGCTTAAGCGCCGGTCATCAGGCCGGCCCGCAGGGCGTCGAGCTGAGCTCGCACGCTGCCGTCATAGATCTTCCCATCGATACGGGTGATGACCCCGCCGATGATCTCCGGGTCTTCAATCTGCTCAATGATCACCGTCTGACCGGTGACCTTCTGCAGCACCGTCTTGAGACGGGCAGCGTCGGGCTCACTCAGCCGGCGAGGCACCGTCACCTGAGCGCGCAAGCGCCCCGCGTGGCGGTCCGACAGCCGATGGTAGGCCTCGACCACGTGGACAAAGAGGCCGATCCGGTCCCGGTCCACCAACAGAAACAAGAAGTTGCGGCAGACCGGGCTCACCATGACCCGCCGCAGAAGCTCCGCCATGACCTGCTTGCGGTCGTCGGACGTGAACTTCGGGTTGCGGAACAGCTCGCGCAGGTCCTCAGCCTTGAACAGGGCCGACACCCGATCGAGCTCGCGGCCAAGCTGCTCGAAGTTGCCTCGCTCGACCCCGATGTCGAGCAGCGCGCGAGCATAGCGCTCGGCGATGGTTGTTTCGCGCACGGTGTGGCTCCTCCTGACCTGGGTCCCCGACGGGGATCAGGCGCTCGCCGCCTCTTCGAGGCCGCTGAGATACTCCGAGGTCAGCCGCCGATGATCGGCGGGGGTCAGCTTCTCGCGAATGGCCTGCTCAGCCGCGCTCACGGCCAGGTCGATCACCTCGACCTCAAGGGCCTGCTTGGCGCGGCTCAGTTCGTTCGCGATGGTGCGGCTGGCTTCCGTCTCCAGACGCTTGGCCTCGGCCTCACCCTCTGCGATGAGCCGGGCCTTCTCCTTCTCACCCTCGCTGCGGTAGTGCGCGAGGATCTCGGCCGCTTCACTGTCGAGCGCCGCGATGCGGCCCTCGTAGTCGTCGAGCATGGCCTTGGCGTCGGCGTGCAGCGCCTGCGCCTCATCGATGGCTCGGGTGATGTTCTCGGCCCGCGCCTTCATGGCGCGCTGGATGGGCTTGCGCGCGAAGTGCACGACGAGCCCCAGCACGATGGCGAGGTTGATGGCGTGCCAGATGACGGTGCTGAAGCCGCCGTCCCCACCCGCGAGGGCAGGGGTGCTGCAGAGCACCAGCGCAGCGGCCGGCAAGGCGTTCAAGCGCGTACGCAGCATCATGCTCCCCGCCCCATGACCTTCTCGACCACCAGCTGAGACAGGTCGTCGACCTGGCCCAGCAGCGCGGCGCGCGCGGTGCCGATCTGGCTCTCGATGTCGGCCCGGGCCTGCTGGCCCTCGGCGTTGGTCTTCTCGCGGGCCTGCGCGATCGCCGCTTCCTTCTGGGCCATGCCGTCCACCCGCAGCGCCTGACGCTCCGCCTGGGCGCGGGCCGCTGCGTCGACGGTGCCCGTCTTGTAGCGAGCCTGCAGCGCCTCGGCGCGGGCCTTGATGGCCTTCGCGTCGGCGGCCGCGTCCGTGGTCTTCGCCGCGCGGGCGTCCAGGCTCGCCAGGTACGGCACAAACACCAGGCGCTTGAGCACCAGGTAGACCGCAATAAAGATGGCGAGCTGGATGAAGAGCGAGTTGTCGAGGTCCAAGGTGACGCCGCCCCCGTCGCCGCTCGCCCACACGGGGCTCGCGCACAGGGTCACCGTCGCCGAGGCGACGGCCGCCTTAAGGGCCTGACTTCGCTTCATTTTGGAGTGGGGCAGCATGGGGGGCCATCGCTCCCGGGGTCCGTGAGTCGCGGGAAGCTAGCACCGGCTTTGTATCTCGTCAACCGCGCGCGGCGCGGCCCCCCGGTGACACATCCCGCGACGCCGGACTCGGAGCGACCGGGTCCGCACCGGGCAGCCGCTGTGCGCCACGCCCCGTCTTGAGTAGGATGCGCGCCGTGCCCGCTGAGAACATGATCGTCGTTGACGCGTTATCGCGCCGGTACGGCTCCGTGCAGGCCCTCGCCGGGGTGTCCTTTGCGATCCCGCGGGGGCAGGTGGTGGGGTTCTTGGGCCCCAACGGCGCGGGCAAGACCACCACGCTGAAGATCCTGACCGGTTTCCTCGCGCCCTCCAGCGGCCGGGCCGAGGTCGCGGGTCGCTCCGTCACTGAGGACGATCGGTTTCAGCGCGCCTTGGGCTACCTGCCCGAGAACGCGCCGGTCTGGCCGGAGCTGACGGTGCTGGAGGTGCTCCGCTTCGCCGCGGGCGTTCGGGGGCTGCGGGGCCGGGGGCGCCGCGCTGCGGTGGACGGCGCCATT
>JAUHVS010000859.1 GCA_030424955.1 bacterium
ACCTTCGCCACCGACTGCGAGACGGTCATCTCGGCGAGCGCCAGCGACCCGGACGGCGACGCCATCCGCTACGTGTGGAGCGACAGCAGCGGCCGCGGCCGCGCCAGCGCCGATGGCACGCACTACGTGCTGCCCGGCGGCGACGCCCGGGACGTGATGGTGACCCTCAACATCAACGACGGCCACGACCGCCGCGACCGCGAGCAGGTCGAGGTGCGCCTCGCCGGCTGCGCCGTGCCCGACGGCGCAGTGGTGAGCGCCGACGGCCAGCACGCCTATGTGCGCATCGACGACCGCGGCGACTTCGACGACGCCCGCTACGCCGCCGCCGAGCTGGGCGGCCACCTGGCCACCGTGGGCAGCGACGCCGAGCTCGAGCTGTTGATGGACCTCGGCCTGCCGTCCGCGCCGTGGATGGGCTACTGGTCGCCCAACGGCGACCACCGCTTCCAGTGGATCACCGGCGAGACCCACAGCTTCGACCCCTTCTGCAACGGCGAGCCCAACAACGCCCGCGGCGACGAGATGGTGGCTGAGCTGTGGGACATCGCGTGCCTCAACGACACCTTCCCCACCAACCACCAGATCTCGATCGTCGAGTTCGAGCTGCCCGGCGGCCAGGCCGACGTGAGCCGCGGCGGCGCCTTTGACCGAGGCGCCGTCAGCGAGGGCCAGGCCGACTACACCACCCTGGTGCTCGCCGCCCCGCAGACGGTGCGCATCGCGGTGACCGACCGCGACGGCACCTGCAACGGCATCGGCGACGCCACCCTGCACCTGCTCTACGGCGGCGACGAGATCGCCGCCAACGACGACAGCAACGGCACGGCGTGCCCGACCATCGAGGCCACCCTGGGCGCCGGCGCCCACGACCTGAACGTGCGGGGCTTCGGCGGCCAGGCCGTGGGCGACTACCGCCTGACCGTCGAGCTGGACGCCGAGCCCACCCCGGCGCCGGCGCCCCGCCTGCCCGAGCTGATGCTGGCCGATGGCGATGGCAGCTGCCCGGCGGGCTTCACCCCGCTGAGCCCCGACCTAGCGGCCCAGTTCGGCGCCGACATCTGCCCCATGCTGGGCACCTGGTACATCGTGCGCCTGGCCAACGGCGCCGCCTTCGACGGCCCGGGCTACGGCTGCAACCTGCGCCCGTCCGAGCCCAACCCCCTGGGCCAGACCCTCTGCGGCGCCCGCTGACCAGCGCGCCCCCCTGCCCCCCTCGGGCGCTCGCCGGCCGGCTTGAGCGCCCCCCGCCGGCGACCCACGCCCGGCGCAGCCCCGCACCCCAGTGACACCGCGAGGCTCCACCCCCGCCCGCACGGCGCCCCCCGCACAGACGGCTGGCCCCACGCCCGCTCCGAACGGGTCGGCCGGCGACCTGGCCGCAGAGGCTGAGGGGCGAGCGGTCGTGGCCGGACTGATAGTCGAAGTGTCCGCTCAATCGCCAGACGAACCGGACGATGTGATCGCTCGGCACCTTACGTTCGAGGTGGCCAAGGAGCAGGTCGACCTGCTCTGTCTGGCGCGGCAAGTACGTCGGGGGCGGCTTCGGCATTGGATGATCGTGAATGACGATGGCCGTGATTTCAAAAGGTTGTACCGGCCAACTCTCTCAATCTCAGGGGCGTCCCAGGGGCCCTTGAAGGCCTCGTGGAACAGCGCGGCGTCCCGGGCGGCGCCGGGCAGGCGCTTCCAGCGTGCGTACTGGTACTGCGAGATCGACACCGTGACCACTGCGATGCGGTCATAGCCCACGGGCGCCTGGGCCCGGGCCATGAGCGGCCAGGCGAGGCAGAGCAGGAGGGCGAGACGGGTCACGGCAGCCTCGGCAGCCTCCCAGCGGACGGGGCGCCCCGACGCTGCCCCAGTGGGCGCCCGTTGGCAAGGGCGCGGGGCGCTGACGCGCGGGTGTCCCTGGGACCTGCGCCCAGCCCCCACGGGCTCGAGATATGTGTCGCGGCGGCTGATCCACGGGCGGGTCGAGCGCTGGCCACTGCCCTGGGGGCGCCCGATCGCGTAGCCACTTGTTTTCAACAGGTCCCAGAGTCTAATCCCGTGCGCGCGGCGACCCCGACCGCTGGTCGTCGGCGCCTCAAGACCCTTTTACGTTCAGTGGTTTGTGAGAAAGCTCGGCACTTTAGCGTGACAGCCGCGCTGGCTGTCCGATGTACCCATGAGTGGGCAGCATCGGGCGACCG
>JAUHVS010000860.1 GCA_030424955.1 bacterium
CACGCGGGCCATGGGCGCGCTGGCCGAGCCCGAGTGCGCGCGGGTCATCGCGGCCCTCGATCTGGCCGAGGCCCTCGGCGCGCCCGTGGAGTGGGTGGCGGTGAGCGCCGGCGCCCGCATCGACATGCGCACGGGCACCGAGAACCTCGACTGGACCGCCCGGGTGCTGCGCCGCATCGTCACCTTCACCCAGGCGGGCGGCGAGCTCGACGTCATCGTGCCTGGGGTGTGCGTCGGGGCGCAGGCGTACTGGAACGCCGAGGCCACCATGATGATGCACACCCGCGGGCTGCTCATCATGACCGACCGCGGCAGCATGGTGCTCACCGGCAAGCGCGCCCTGGACTTCTCGGGCTGCGTCAGCGCCGAGGACGACCTGGCCCTGGGCGGCTACACCACCATCATGGGGCCCAACGGTCAGGCCCAGGCCTACGCCCCCGACCTGCTGGCGGCCTGGCGGCTGATGGCGCGCTACCGCCGGCTGACGGCCGTGCACCCGGGCGAGCGGCGCCCGCGGCGCCTCGACACGGTGGACCCCGCCCACCGCGACATCACCCACGCGCCCTACCCGGCGGATCTGGGCCACGGCTTCGAGCGGGTGGGCGATCTGTTCAGCGCGGCCCACAACCCCGATCGCAAGCGCCCCTTCGCGGTGCGCCCGGTGATGCAGGCGGTGATGGACGCCGACGTGCGCCCCCTGGAGCGCTGGGGGGGCCTGCGCGACGCCGAGACGGCCGTGGTGTGGGAGACCCGCATCGGCGGCTACGCCACCTGCCTGATCGGCATCGAGAACCGCCCGGTGGGCCGGCTGGGGGCGCCCACGCAGCAGGGCCCCGACACCCTGGCGGGGGGCACCCTGTACCCGCAGGCGGCGCGGAAGATCGCCCGGGCCCTCAACGCCGCCAGCGGGCGACGGCCGGCGGTGGTGCTGGCCAACCTGAGCGGCTTCGACGGCAGCCCCGAGTCCCTGGCGCGGTGGCAGCTGGAGTACGGCGCCGAGATCGGGCGCGCGGTGGTCAACTTCGACGGCCCCATCGTGTTCGTGGTGCTCAGCCGCTACCACGGCGGCGCCTACGTGGTGTTCAGCAAGGCCCTGAACCCCCAGCTGAAGGCCGTAGCCCTGGAGGGCAGCTTCGCGTCGGTCATCGGCGGGGCGCCGGCGGCGGCGGTGGTGTTCGCCCGCGAGGTGCGCCAGCGGGCGCAGGCGGCGGGCGGCGGCGCCGAGGCCCACGCGCGGGCCACCGCCGAGGTCGCCGCGGCCTTCGACGGCGTGCACACCGTGCAGCGGGCCCAGGCGGTGGGCAGCATCGACGATCTGGTGTCGGCCAGCGCGCTGCGGCCCTACATCATCGCGCAGCTCCGCGCCGACCACGAGGGCGCGCCGCCCACCTGAGGCCGCTGGCGTCCGCCGCCGGGCGCCGGCACACTCTCCCCATGCGCGTGCCCACCGCCCTGTCGCCCGCGGCGCTCGCTGCAGCCCTCGCCCTCGCGGTGAGCGCGTGCAGCGTGGCGCTCGACCTCACGCCGCCGCCCGAGGTGGTGGGGCGCGAGGCCGGCGTGGATCTGGACGCCGGGCCGGCCGACGGCGCCCTGCCCGACGGCTTTGGCTTCGACTTCACCCCCCCCGACAGCCTGGTGCGCGACGCCTTCCGCTTTGATCTGGCCATCGACGGGGCGGTGCCGGACGCCGCCGGCGACCCCTGTGGCGGCTGCGTGAACCCGCTCGGCACCACCGCCTGCGTGGGCGACGTGTGCCAGCCCACCTGCAGCGCGGGGGCCGCCGACCTCGACGGCGATCCGCGCAACGGCTGCGAGACGCTGACCCTGAGCGGCGAGGGCTGCATCCCCCCGCTGGCGCTCCCCGACAGCGTGACCGTGGTCATCGAAGATCTCGTGCTGTGCCCCACGGACGGGAACGGCGAGGGCGGCAGCCTGCAGGTGCGGGCAGGCCAGATCATCGTGCTCGGCACCGTGGACGGCCGTGGCAAGGGCTACCCCGGCGGCGGGGGTGGGGGCGGCGGCGCGGGCGGCGATCTGCTCGACGCCGGTGGCCAGCCTGGGGCCGGCGGTCAGCCGGCGGAGGGCCGCGCGGGCTCGACCGGCGAGGCCTCCCCGCGGGGGGGCTCGTGCGGGGGCCGCGGCGGCGGCGGGGCCAAGGGCTCGGGCCAGGCGGGCGGCGAAGACGGCGCGGC
>JAUHVS010000861.1 GCA_030424955.1 bacterium
CTGCAGCCGGTGGTCATCCTCTTCACCGACGGTGTTGAGGATGAGGCCGCCCTCGACCTCAAGCAGACGGCCCAGCGCTACCGCGACCGTGCGGCGGGCAAGGTGCCGGTCATCGTGCTCGACCTCCAGCCGCCCGCGGCCAGCCCGCTGCCGCGCGGTCGCAGCGGCGCGCTGCAGGACCTCGCCTGCCTGACCGGCGGCGAGTACATCTTCTTGGAGAACGCGTCGCAGTTCACGGGCGGTGTCCGTGACCTGGTCGAGATCGTGCGCAACCGGATCCGCGGCGTCTGGCGGCTGAAGGTTCGCACGGACATGCCTGCCCTCAACCCGGGCAACTACCTCTTGTCTACGGTGCTCACCGCCACGGTGGGTGAGTCCCAGCACGCCGACACCATGGAGAAACTCCCCGGGTCGGACGACACCCGCCTTTGGTTCCAAAAGTGATCGTGATCGAAGGGAGCAAGCGCCCCATGAAGAAGCTGCTGATTCTTGTCGCGGCGATGGCCGCGGGTGTGCCGGCGGGCGGGGCGTTCGCCCAGGACGCCCCCGCAGAGCCTGAGGCCACCGCACCGGCGGGCGGCGACTCCGCTGCTGCCGCCGATGCTGCTGCGGCAGACGACAGCGCGACCGAGGCCGAAAAGGAGCTCGAGGGCGACTTGGCCATGTTCTGGGGGCGTCGCCGCCAGGTGGAGGTCGTCCAAAAGCGGCAGGTCGAGAAGGACGGGCGCTTTGAGCTCGCCCTGACGGGCGGCGTCATCCCGAACGATGACTTCATCGTCTACTACCCAATCGGCGCGCGGGTGGGCTACCACTTCTCGGAGTCGTTTGCGGTGGAGGCCAGTGGCGCGTATGCGCTGGACTCCGACAGCGGCCTGACCAAGTTCCTGGTGGATCCCGAGGGCGCGGACCTGACGCGCGCGGTGATCCAGCAGACGATCACGGCGTACTACAACCTCGATCTGCTGTGGTCGCCGATCTACGGCAAGGTCAGCCTGCTGGGCTTCAAGCTGGTGCACTTCGAGACCTACGCGGGCCTCGGCTTCGGTGCCGCCCATGTGGAGGAGCTGAAGAGCGCCAACGATCCGAAGCTGCGCTCGGCCATCAAGCCGGCGGGTAACGTGACGTTCGGCTTCCGGTGGTTCGTGGATGACATGATCAACATCCGCACCGAGTACCGGCACCACTTCCTGCAGGGGCCCGAGATCTCGGGCGGCGTCTATACGCCCGCTGAGCTGACGCTCGGCGTCGGCTTCATGATTTGAGCACCCGGGAGGAGCGCCGAACCATGACGCGTTACACGAAGCGCGAGAGGCGCCCTGGGTGGTTGCACCGGATGGGCGCTGGCCTGTTGGTGTTGGCGCTCAGCGCGCCCGCCTGGGCCATCACGGTCGACAACGTGATCCAGATGCACAAGTCTGGGCTCCCGGCGTCGGTCATCATTCAGACCATCCAGAGCACCGGCTCGTCCTTCAAGCTGTCCGACGCCGATCGGAAGGCCATGAAGGACGCCGCTCTGCCGCCTGACGTCGTCCAGGTGATGGGCGCGTCGAGTGGCGGTGGCGCGCCGGCGCCCGAGCCGGCGCCTGAGCCTGCGCCTGAGACCGCGCCCTCGGCCGGCACGGGCGAGCCTGATGAGCTGGAGCAGCTCCGTGTCCAAGAGGCCGCCGAGAAGGCGCGCATCGAGGAAGAGGGGCGCATCCGCGAGGCGGCCCGTCGGGCCGCTGATCAGGAGCGAGAGAAGATGCGCGCCGAGGAGCGCAAGCGGGTGGCCAAGGCCCTCGCCGGCGCCCGCACTGCCCTCGAGGCAGAGCGCTACTACGACGCCGCGCGGAAGTTCGACGAGTTCATCCGCTCCACGTCCGACCAGACCAAGCCCAGCGTGCTCAAGGCGAAGCAAGGCTTGGCTGACTCCCTGTTCGCCCTGGGCCTCTATGGCAACGCGGCGGGGATCTACCACGAGCTCCTGTCGGCCGGGCCCGAGAGCGAGGTCTTCGAGCCTGCGTTCATCGGGCTGCGGAAGTGCTCGCGAAAGGTCGCCTACAACCCGGTGACCCTTGAGGCGCTGACCAACTACTACATCGGCAACTTCTCGCGGTCGTTCCAGGACGAGTACAACTATTTCCTGGGCAAGTTCTTCTTCGACTACAACCGCAACGAGGAGTCGCGCCGCTACCTGGGCGAGGTCAGCGACG
>JAUHVS010000082.1 GCA_030424955.1 bacterium
CCCAGTGGATCGACAAGTTCGAGGCGCCCTACGCCAACCTGGACTTCCCGTTCTACGCCACGCTGGGCAACCACGACTACGGCGCCCCGCCCATCCTGCAGGACTTCGCGGCGGGCATCGGCATCGACCCCACCCGGGGCCAGGCGCAGCTCGACTACGCGGCCAGCCAGGACAAGTTCCGCATGCCGTCGAGCTTCTACCGCTTCCACGAGGGCCCGGCGGAGTTCGTGGGCCTCAACACGGCCAGCATGTTCTGGCGGGACCTGCCCTTCATCGAGGCGCTGACCGGCTTCGCCGAGATCAACCTGGCCCAGGAGGAGACCCTGCCCCAGTGGGCCGCGGCGCCCCTCGCGCCCTGGCGCATCGCCTTCGGGCACCACCCCTACCTCTCCAACGGGCGGCACGGGAACGCGGGCCAGTACGACTTCGTGTTCCTGGAGGGGCTGATCGGCTCGGGCACGGGGGTGCAGCGGTTCTTCGAGCGCCACGTGCTGGGCCAGTTCGACGTCTACCTGTGCGGCCACGACCACAACCTGCAGGACCTGGGCGAGGTCGAGGGCACCACGCTGGTGGTGTCGGGCGCGGGCGCGTCCACCACCGATCTGCGCGACCCGCTGCTGAGCAACGAGGTGGTCTACCAGACCCAGGACCTGGGCTTCGTGCTGCTCGAGATCACCCCGGCCGCCCTCACCCTGCAGGTGGTGGCGGTCCCCGAGGGGGCCGACGCGGCGCGGGGCTGGGTCATCGAGCACAGCCGCACCCTGCGGCGGTAGCCGGGCCCGCTGGCGGGCGCCCTGCCCGTTGCCACAGTGCGCCCGCCCTGCCCGCGCCGCGCGGGTGGGGGCGCATGATCCTGCAACCGTTGCCCCGGCAGAGGCCTCTCACCTGGCCGCCGGCCAACGTGTGCACCTGTGAGGGGCTGACATGTCCGATTTGTCTGAGAGCGTCCGCCAGATCATCGTCCGCCAGCTCGACGTGAGCGAGGACGAGGTCGTGCCCGAGGCGTCCTTCATCGACGACCTGGGCGCTGACTCCCTCGACCTGGTCGAGCTGGTCATGGCCATGGAAGAAGAGTTCGACGTCGAGATCCCGGACGAGGACGCGGAGAACATCCGCACCGTCCAGGACGCCATGAACTACGTGCAGCAGCACGCCGACTGACGGTACACGCGCCATGCGGGCCTTTGAACGACGGGTCGGGGTGACGGGCATTGGGCTCATCACCCCGCTGGGCATCGGCACCGCCGAGACCTGGGCCGGCCTCCTGGCGGGCCGCAGCGGTGTGACGCCCATCACCGCCTTCGATCCCGCTGAGTTCACGGTCCGCATCGCCGGCCAGATCCACGGCTTCGACGCCGAGGCCCGCATCGGCCGCAAGGCCGCCCGCCGCATGGACCGCTTCATCCACTTCTCGGTCGTGGCCGCCGAGCTGGCCCTGGCGGACGCCGGGCTGGCCTGGCCCGTGCCCGACCCCGAAGACACCGGCGTGCTCATCGGCGTCGGCCTGGGCGGCCTGGGCACCATCGAAGAGGCCCACGAGATCTACCGCACCAAGGGCCCCCGGCGGCTCAGCCCCTTCATGATCCCGCGGCTGATCGCCAACATGGCGCCCGGCACCGTGAGCATGCACGTGGGCGCCATGGGCCCCAACCTGGGCAGCGTCAGCGCCTGCGCCACGGGCGCCCACAGCGTGGGCGACGCCGCGCGGCTCATCGCCATGGGCGACGCCGAGGTCATGCTGGCGGGCGGCGCCGAGGCCACCATCACCCCCCTGGGGGTGGGCGGCTTCGCGGCCATGAAGGCCCTGAGCACCCGCAACGACGCCCCCACCGAGGCCAGCCGCCCCTTCGACGCCGATCGCGACGGCTTCGTGTGCGCCGAGGGCGCCGCGGTGCTGATCTTGGAAGAGCTCGGCCGCGCGAAGGCCCGCGGCGCGCGGATCTACGCCGAGATCGCGGGCTACGGGCAGTCGAGCGACGCCTACCACATGACCCAGCCGCACCCCGAGGGGCGGGGGGCCATGCTGGCCATGCAGCGCGCGCTGCGGGACGCGGGCCTGGCCCCCGACGGCATCGACTACGTCAACGCCCACGGCACCTCGACCCCCCACGGCGACGCGGCCGAGACCCGGGCGGTGCGCGGCGTGTTTGGCGCCCAGGCCGACCGGCTGTGGGTGTCGAGCACCAAGTCGATGATCGGCCACACCCTGGGCGCGGCGGGGGCCATCGAGGCCGCGGTCTGCGCCCTGAGCATCGCCGAGGGGGCCGTGCACCCCACCCGCAACCTGCACACGCCCGATCCCGCCTGCGACCTGGACTACGTGCCGCACACGGCGCGGCGGGGCACCATCCGGGCGGCCCTCAGCAACTCCTTTGGCTTCGGCGGGACCAACGCCAGCCTCGTCTTGAAGGCGGTGTGAGCATGTCGACTGCGCTGGTGGTGGCCCTGGGCAGCGATCACGCGGGCTTCAACCTCAAGCACGCGCTGGTGGAGCACCTGCGCACCCGCCTGGGGGACGCCGCCGTGCTCGACCTGGGCCCCCCCAGCGCGGCGCGGGTGGACTACCCCGACTTCGCCGGCAAGGTCGCCGACGCCATCACGGCCGGGGCGGCCCAGCTCGGGGTCCTCATCTGCGGCACCGGCATCGGCATCAGCATCGCCGCCAACAAGCGCCCCGGCATCCGCGCGGCGCTGTGCCACGACGTCACCACCGCCCGCATGGCGCGGGCCCACAACGACGCCCAGATCGTGTGCCTTGGGGCGCGGGTGGTGGGCGAGCAGGTGGCGACGGACCTGGTGGACGCCTTCTTGGCCGAGGCCTTCGAGGGCGGGCGTCACGCGGGGCGCGTGGCCAAGATCCACGCCCTCGAGGGGGCCTGATGCGCTGCCCGTTCTGCCGCGATGACGCCACCCGCGTGGTGGACTCGCGGGTGATCAAGCACCAGGCCGCCATCCGCCGCCGGCGCCACTGCGACGGCTGTGGCCACCGCTTCACCACCTACGAGCGCGTCGAGATCAACCTGCCCAACGTCATCAAGCGCGACGGCAGCCGGCAGCCCTTCGACCTCAGCAAGCTGCGGGCGGGCCTCGAGACGGCCTGCCACAAGCGGGCGGTGGCGAGCGACGCCATCGACGCGCTGCTCGGCGACGTGGAGCGCCACTTCTCGGAGCAGGCCGAGCGCGAGGTGCCCAGCAGCCGCATCGGCGACGAGGTGCTGCGGCGCCTGCGCAGCCTCGACGAGGTGGCCTACGTGCGCTTCGCGTCGGTCTACCGCGAGTTCTCGGACGTCGGGCAGTTCCTGACGGTCCTCGAGTCCCTGCAGAGTGAGCGAGCGCCCTGACCATGCGCGCGCCGTCCCACGCGGCGTGGATGCAGCAGGCCATCGACCTCGTCCGCGCGACCCCGCACCGTACCCGCCCCAACCCCAAGGTCGGCTGCGTCATCGTCCGCGACGGGCAGGTGATCGGCGCGGGCGTCAGCGAGCCCGCTGGCGGCCACCACGCCGAGGTGATGGCCCTGCGCGCCGCCGGGGAGGCCGCCCGCGGCGCTGATCTGTACGTCACCCTGGAGCCCTGCTGCCACCACGGGCGCACGCCCCCGTGCACCGACGCCATCCTGGCGGCGGGCGTGGGCCGGGTGTTCGTGGGCGTGGGCGATCCCAACCCGCGGGTGGACGGCGGCGGCATCGCGCAGCTCCGGGCCGCCGGGCTGCCCGTCGAGGTGCAGGTGCTGGGCGACGCCTGTGAGGCCCTGCACGCGCCCTTCAGGCGCTACATCCTGGACGGCCGGCCGTGGGTGCAGATCAAGGCCGCGGTGACCCTGGACGGGCGCATCGCGGCGGCCAACGGCGACAGCCGCTGGATCACCGGCCTCGAGGCCCGCGCCGACGCCCACGCCCTGCGCGCGGCGGCCGACGCGGTGCTGGTGGGCGCGGGCACGGCCCGGGCGGACGACCCCTCGCTCACGGTGCGCCTCGCCCCTGGGCCCGATCCCCTGCGGGTGGTGCTCGACGCCCGCGCGTCCCTGCCGCTGGACCTGAAGATCATCGGCCCCAACACCCGGCTCTACCACGGGCCCCACGCCCCGCTGGCCCGGCTGCGCGCCCTCGCGGACGCCGGCGTGCAGCTCGCCCAGGTGGACACCGACGCGCAGGGGCGGCTGCCGCTGGACGCGGTGCTGCGCGACCTCGCCCAGGCGGACATCGTGCGGCTCATGGTCGAGGGGGGCGGGCAGGTGCACGGCGCGCTGCTGGGCGCCGGGCTGGCCGACGAGGCCGTGTTCTACGTGGCCCCGCGGCTGGTGGGCGAGGGCCTGCCGGTGGTGGCCTGGCCCTCGGCCGAGTCGGTGGCGGCGGGCTGGCGGCTGGCGGACGTGACCCACCGGATCCTGGGCCCGGATGTGCGCATCGGCGGCCGCATCGTGTATGGTGCCGCGCCGTCGTGACCCCCGGAGGCCCGCCCCCATGTTCACTGGTCTGATCGAGGCCACCGGCACCCTGCGGCGCCTGTCGCCGCTCGCGCAGGGTGTGACGGTGACCTTCGGCGCGCCCCGCGCCTTGGTGAGCGAGCTCACCCTGGGCGAGAGCGTCGCCTGCGACGGCGCCTGCCTGACGGTCACGCACTTCGCCGACGACTGGTTCAGCGTGGACGCCTCGGCCGAGACCCTGGCGCGCACCAGCCTGGGCGACCGGCGCACCGGCGACAGCGTGCACCTGGAGCGGGCGCTCAAGCTGGGCGACCGCCTGGGGGGCCACATCGTGGCCGGCCACGTGGACGCCACGGGCAGCGTGCTGCGCAGCGCGCCGCTGGGCGAGTCGCTGCAGCTGTGGATCAAGGCGCCGCCCGCCGTGGCGCGCTACCTGGTGCCCAAGGGCTCCATCACCATCGACGGCGTCAGCCTCACCGTGAACGAGGTCGACGACGCGCAGCAGGCCTTCTCGGTCGTGCTGATCCCCCACACCCAGGGGGTCGTGACCCTGCACACGCGCCCGGTGGGCGCGCGGGTCAACCTGGAGGCCGACGTGCTCGGCAAGTACGTGGAGCGCCTGCTCCACTGGACGGGGGACACCCAGGGCCACAGACCCGCCGTCGACCTGGAGATGCTGGCCCGCGCGGGGTTCATGAGCCGATGAATCGACAAGACGCAGACATCATCGCGCGGGTTCAGGCCGCCATCGACGCCGTCCGGGACGGCGGCATGGTGATCCTGGTGGACGACGAGGATCGCGAGAACGAGGGCGACCTCGTCATGGCGGCCGAGCTCGTGACCCCCGCCGCCATCAACTTCATGGCGCGCTTCGGCCGCGGGCTGATCTGCCTGTCGCTCACCAACGAGAAGGCCGACAGCCTCGACCTGCCGCTGATGGTGCGCGAGAACCAGAGCGGGTTCGGCACGGCCTTCACCGTGAGCATCGAGGCCGCCACCGGCGTCACCACGGGCATCAGCGCGGCCGACCGCGCCCACACCGTGCGGGTGGCCGTGAACCCCAAGGCGACGGCCCGCGATCTGTCGCGGCCCGGCCACATCTTCCCGCTGCGGGCCCGCAGCGGCGGGGTGCTCGTGCGCACCGGCCAGACCGAGGGCAGCGTGGATCTGGCGCGGCTGGCGGGCCTGGAGCCGGCGGGCGTGATCTGCGAGATCATGAACGATGACGGCACGATGGCCCGGCGCCCGCAGCTCGAGACCTTCGCGGTCGAGCACGGCCTGCTGATCATCTCGGTGGCGGATCTCATCCGCTACCGGCTGCTCAACGAGCGCCTGGTCACCCGCGGCACCACCGTCGAGGTGCAGATCGGCGACATCGGCGTGTTCAAGGCCGTCAGCTACACCACCAAGGTCGACGACCTGGAGCACCTGGCGCTGGTGAAGGGCACGCCCCTGAAGGACGTGCCGGTGCTGGGCCGCGTGCACCAGGAGAGCCTGCTGGGCGACGTGTTCCGCTGCACCCGCACCGACAGCCGCTGGAAGCTCGAGTTCGCGCTGCGCCAGATGGAGGCCGCGGGCTGTGGCGTGTTGGTGTACCTGCAGAAGCCGGCGCCGCGCCTGGCCGACGAGATGAACACGCTGCTGGGCAAGCCCAGCGAGGCGGCCCCAGCGCCGGATCGCGGCGCCATCGGCCTGCCCCCCGACCTGCGCGAGTTCGGCATCGGCGCCCAGATCCTGCTCGATCAGGGCGCGCGCCAGCTGCGCATGATCACCTCGAGCCCTGCGCGCATCAAAGGCGTGGAGGGCTACGGGCTGCAGATTGTCGAACAGATCCAGATCCCGCCCCGCGCCGAGGGCGAGAGGAGTCCGCTGTGAGCCTGATCCCCGTCAGCCAGATCCGGCAGTTTGATGGTCACCTGACCGCTGCCGGCCGCCGCTTCGCCCTCGTGGTGGCGCGCTTCAACCACTTCATCGTCGACCAGCTCGAGAAGGGCGCCATCGACGCCCTGGTGCGCCACGGCTGCGATCCGGCCGACATCACCGTCTACAAGGTGCCCGGCGCCTGGGAGCTGCCCCTGGCGGTGCAGCGGGTGGCGCAGACCGGCACGGCCGACGCCGTCATCGCGCTCGGCGCGGTGATCCGCGGCTCCACGCCCCACTTCGACTACGTGTCGGCGGAGTGCGTGAAGGGCATGGCGGCCGTGCAGATGCAGTCGAACCTGCCCGTCGCCTTCGGCGTGCTCACCACCGACAGCATCGAGCAGGCCATCGAGCGGGCCGGCACCAAGGCCGGCAACAAGGGCGGCGAGGCGGCCCTGGCCGCGGTTGAGATGGTCGATCTGCTGGCCCGCATGGGCCCGACGGAGGGGTGATGATCTCGGGACGCCGAGCTGCCCGTGAGGCGGCGCTGGTCATCCTCTTCGCCATCGACGCGGGCCGGCTGACGGACGTGAACGAGGCCCTCGCCGTGTTCCGCGACCACCTGCGCGGCGACGACGAGGTGCTCGATCTGCTCTTCGCCGAGGACGCCGACGCGCCCTTCGACGAGAAGCGCGTGGGCCGGGCGCGCCGGTTCCTCGATCCGGTCGATCCCGACGGGCACTGGACCTTCGTGGACCGCCTGGTGCACGGGGTCATCGACAACCGCCGGGCCATCGACGATCTGATCGGCAAGAGCTCGCTCAACTGGAAGGTGCCCCGGATGAACCGGGTGGACCGCAACATCCTGCGGCTGACGGCCTACGAGCTCGCCTTCGAGGCCGAGGTGCCCGGGCGCGCGGCCCTCAACGAGGCCATCGAGCTGGCCAAGCGCTACGGCACCGAGGACAGCGGCAAGTTCGTCAACGGGATCCTGGACCGCATCGCCCAGGAACTCGATCGGCTCTGAGGCCGTGGCGGGGCAACAGGGGCGACTGTTCATCGGCGCCGCGCCCAAGCGGCGCGTGCGGCTGGGGCCCATCGCCCGGGGTGTGCTGCTGAGCCTGGCCGCCGGGCTGCTGCTGGCCCGCCTGTTCTTCGTGCAGATCGTGCAGGTCGAGGGCAACACCATGGCCCCGAACATCCTCGATGGGGATGGGCTGGTGGTGTTCGATCGCGACCGCCCCGGCCGGGGCGACGTGGTGCTGGTCGAGCTCGGCGATCGGGCCGTGCTGCGGCGGGTGCTCGGGCTGCCGGGCGACCGCATCGGCACCGCCTCGGGGGTGCTGGTGCGCGACGATCTGCCGCTGCCCACCCGGGTGGCTGGGGTGTTCGCGTGGCGCTCCGCCACCGACGAGGGCGAGGGGCGGCCCCACCGCCAGCAGCAGCTCATCGAAGAGATCGGGCCCGCCCAGGGGCACGCCGTGCTCGGGGACTACGTCGGGGCGTCGCGGCCGTGGGCGCTGGACTTCGCCACCGTCGAGGTGCCGGTGGGGTCCCTGTTCGTGCTGTGCGACAACCGCCGGCTGTGCCCCGTGGACGAGCTGGCCGGGGTGGTGCCGCTGGCGGCGGTGCAGGGGGTGGCCCGCAGCCGGCTGTGGCTGGGGGACGCGCGGGCCAAGGGCGGGGCGCCCGGGGCCGCCGGGGCTCAGGGGCTGTTCTCGCCCGTGGCGTCGGGGCCCGTGGCGGGCCTCGACGAGGGGCCGGGCCGGAAGTAGACGGGCTGGTAGAGCAGGCCGCCCGGCGGCCAGTCCCGCCAGAGCGCCGGGGTGTCGTCCAGCCGCGCGGTCAGGCAGCGGGTCACCGGATCGCTCAGCAGCTGATCGAGCACCACCTTCACCGGCCGCGGCTGCCCGGCCGGGCTGATGCCAAACTCCAAGATGACCGCCCCGCTCGACACGGGCGCCGCGCCCAGCGCGCGGTGCAGGCACACCTGGGCGAGCTCGGCGGTGTAGCGCTGCAGCTGGGCCACCGGGAAGTGGGCGTCGGCTGGCTCGCTGCGCGGCCGGGCCAGGCGCACCTCGTGGGGCTCGGGGGCAGGGGCGGCGCCGTCCGTGTTGGCGTCGGCGTCGGCGTCGGCCTCGGCGGCGGGCGCTGGGCCGATGGGCTCGCCCGACAGGGTGAGCTCGGGCTGCATGGGCACGTAGGTCGCGCAGTCGTCGGGCGGGCGGGGCCCGGGGGCCGGGCGCACCTGGAGCCGCAGCTCGAGCTGGCCGCCATCGCGGCCATCGGTGAGGGCCTGGACCTGATCCGACGACACCGGGAGCAGGAAGGGCTGGTCGGGCACGGCCAGCCGCATGGCCTGGGGGCGACCGGGCGCCACGGCCAGCAGGGCCGCCGGGCGCACGCCGATGACCCCGCGGGCGGCGTCGTAGCCCGCCAGCTCGAACTCGTCGGGCTGGAGGACAATCTGCCCTGGGATCGGGCACTTGGCCTGTGCCGACGTCGCCAACAGCAGACCGAAGATGAGGCAGGCGCGGTGCATGGGGGCGGGGGTGAACCTCGTGGTGGTGTCGGTCGGTCAGAACCCGGGGGCGCGTCCAGATATTTCCGCGAAGGCCGGGCCACGGCAAGCCAACGCCCGAAGTGGCCGCAGGCGGCGGCGCGGCACCCCCCGGCCCACCCCGGCGCCATCGGCAACGCGGGGGGTGTTCGCGGCGTCCAAGGGGGTGGAACCTGTTACAGTCCCGCCACCGGCGCCAGCGAGGATCCATGGGTAGACCGACACTGACCCCTCCGCAGGCCCGCCTTGGGCTGCCGGCGCTGAGCCTGCTCCTGCTGGGGCTCGCCCTCGGGGGCGTTGGGCTGGCGACCGCCGCCCCGGACGCCGGCACGGACCCCGCCCAGGCGGCCCCCGCCTCCGAGGCGCCCGCTGCCAAGGCGCCCGCCTCAAAGGCGCCCGCCGCCAAGGCCCCGGCCTCCAAGGCTCCGGCGTCCAAAGCGGCGGGGGAGGACAGTGAGGACGGCGACAGCGCCGCGCGGGCCTACACCAAGATCGAGCCCAAGCCCCTGCCGGTCCTCACCGAGAACGAGGGGGTCGGCCAGCGGGTGCTGGTGGTGCCCATCAAGGGCGAGATCGCGCCCGGCCTCGTGCCCTTCATCCGCCGCGCGGTGAAGGAGCACCCCGGGGTGGCGGCGATCATCTTCGAGGTCGACACCTTCGGCGGCCGCGTCGACGCCGCCACCGAGATCCGCGACGCCCTGCTGAGCGTGAAGGTGCCCACGGTGGCCTTCATCAACCGGCGCGCCATCAGCGCCGGCGCCCTGATCAGCCTCGCGGCCGACTACATCGTGTTCACCAACGGCGCGAGCATGGGCGCGGCCACCCCCATCCAGATGGAGGGCGGGCAGGCCAAGGCCGTGGGCGAGAAGATGGTCAGCTACATGCGCGCCGAGATGCGCGCCACCGCCGAGGCCAAGGGGCGCAGCGGGGATCTGGCCGAGGCCATGGTGGACGCCGACGTGGCCATCGAGGGGGTCATCCCGAAGGGCAAGCTGCTGACGGTGACCACCGATCTGGCGGCGACCCTGGGCCTGTCGAACGCCCAGCACGAGACCCGCGCTGAGCTGCTGGCGGCCCTGGGGCTGTCCCGGGCCGAGGTGATCACCTCGACGGAGAACTGGGCCGAGGGCATCGCGCGCTTCCTGACCAGCCCGGCGGTGTCGGGGGTGCTGATGCTGATCGGCATGCTCGGCCTGTACATGGAGCTGTCCACCCCCGGCGTCGGCCTGCCGGGGCTGGTGGGGGTGCTGGCCCTGGGCGCCTTCTTCGGCGGCCACATGGTGGTGGCCCTGGCGGGCTGGGAGGAGGTGGTGCTCTTCGCGCTGGCCTTGGCCCTGCTCGCCGCCGAGGTGTTCGTGATCCCGGGCTTCGGGGTGGCCGGGATCGCCGGCCTCGCGCTGCTGGGCGTGAGCCTGGTGATGGCCATGATGAACCTGCCCCTGGGCGTGGCCTGGGATGGCGGGGTCGTGGCCGCCGCCCTGAGCACGGTGCTGTTCTCCCTCGCGGGCTCGGTGGTGCTGTTCTTCATGCTGCTGAAGTTCCTGCCCGACGCGCGCTTCGCGCGGGGGCTGATGCTGCACACCACCCTCGGCGGCGGCGCCGCGGGCGAGGACGCCTACCAGTCGGCGCCACAGGACTGGGCGCGCTTCGCCGGCATGCGCGGGGTCGCCTCGACGCCGCTGCGGCCGTCGGGCAAGGCGCTCATCGACGGTGAGCTGGTGGACGTCGTCAGCCAGCTGGACTGGATCCCCAAGGGCACGCCCGTGCGGGTGCTCGAAGTCGAAGGCGTGCGGATCGTTGTGGTCCGCGACGCGAATGGAGCCGGCGAGCCCGGCGCCGAGGAGGCCTGAATGGGCGACAACGTCATGGTCCTGGTCATCGCCGCTGCCTCGCTGGCCGGCGTGGGCATGTTCTTCTACTTCGTGCCGGTGCGGCTGTGGATCGCGGCCCGCTTCAGCGGCGCCACGGTGGGCATCCTGGAGCTGGTGGCCATGCGCCTGCGGCGGGTGCCGCCGGCGAGCATCGTCAACCCGCGCATCAGCGCGGTGAAGGCCGGCCTGCAGGTGCCGGTGGACCAGCTCGAGGCCCACTTCCTGGCCGGCGGCAACGTCAGCCGGGTGGTCTACGCGCTGATCTCGGCGCAGAAGGCGGGCATCCGCCTGACCTTCGAGCGGGCGGCGGCCATCGATCTGGCCGGGCGCGACGTGCTCGAGGCCGTGAAGATGAGCGTCAACCCGAAGGTCATCCAGACCCCCCGGGTGGCGGCGGTGGCCGGCGACGGCATCCAGCTGATCGCCCTGAGCCGCATCACCCTGCGCGCCAACATCGACCGCCTGGTCGGTGGCGCGGGTGAGGAGACGATCCTGGCCCGCGTGGGCGAGGGCATCGTCACCACCATCGGCTCGTCCAAGACCCACAAGCACGTGCTCGAGAACCCCGACCGCATCAGCCAGATGGTCATGGAGAAGGGCCTCGACTCGGGCACCGCCTTCGAGATCCTGTCCATCGACATCGCGGACGTGGACGTGGGCCAGAACATCGGCGCGAAGCTGCAGATGGATCAGGCCGAGGCCGACAAGAACATCGCGCAGGCCCGCGCCGAGGGCCGCCGCGCCATGGCCGTGGCCGAGGAGCAGGAGATGAAGGCCCGCTACCAGGAGGCGCGCGCCAAGGTCGCCGAGGCCGAGGCCGAGGTGCCCCGCGCCCTGGCGAAGGCCCTGCTCGACGGCAACATCGGCTACATGGACTCCCTGCAGGTGAAGAACGTCGAGGCCGACACGGACATGCGCGAGCACATCTCGCGCATGGGCTCCGAGACCCCCCACACGGACTGATGCATGCCGCCTGAGACCCCATACGGCTTCCTGCCCGACCACCCCCGCTGGCTGCGCACGCTGGTGCTCAGCCACGCGCTCGGGCCCCGGCGGGGCGAGCACCTGCAGGGGGCGCGGCGGCTGGGTGGCGCCGTGCTGGGCGGCGACGGGCCGCCTGGGCGGCACCCCGGCCCGACCCGTGGGCCGCAGCGGCGGGCGGTGCCCGTCCCGCCGGCGCCTGAGCGGCCGACCCCTGAGGGCGCCGAGGCGCCGGCGGCCGCGGCGAGCGATCCGCCCGCGGATCAGGGCTGAGCATGGACTTTGGCGAGATCCTCCAGCGGGTCATCACCGTGGTCGTGGTGCTGCGCATCGTGGGCAGCCTGCTGCGCAAGGTGACGGGCGGCACCGCCGCCGCCGCCGAGGCGGGTGAGAAGACCCCGCTCAACCGGCCGCTGGTCGAGGACGGCCCCGAGGCCCACCAGGGCTGGGCCGAACAGGCCCGCGTGCGCTTCGAGGAGGCGGTCGCCAAGGGCGAGAGGCTGATCGAGCGGGCCGCCGAGCTTCGCGCGGCGCTCCCCGTGCGCGACGCGCGCACGGCGGATCTGCGCGGCGTGCTGCAGGCGGGCGTCGAGGATCCGCTGGGGGGGGCGGTGGCGCGGCTCACGCGCGGCCTCACCCTCATCGAGGCCGCGGAGCCGGGCGCCCTCGAGGTGCTGATCAGCGAGATGCCGCTCTACAACCGCGCCTTCTCGACGGTGTACGACGGGGCCATCCAGGTCGAGATCATGTCGCTGGTGGTGGCGGCCCGGGTGACCGGCGACGGCTACCTGGCCGACGCCGACATGGCGGCCAAGGCGCTGCTCGCGCCCATCAGCGCCTTCGCCTTCGCCGAGGGCGTGCCGCTGCCGCCGCAGTCGCCCATCTGCGTGCCCACGGGCCTGTACGGCGAGTCGGTGATCTTGAACCTGTTCCCCGATCACCCCGTGATCTTCGTGCCGCAGAACTTCGGCAGCGAGCTGCAGCGCTGGCCCGCGGTGGCCCACGAGGTGGGGCACGTGGTGTGGCGCCTGGTGCCCGGCCTGGCCGAGGAGGCCGCGGGGCTGAGCCCGAGCGAGGCCACGGCGTGGCTGCCGCGGGCGCAGGGCCAGCGCATCGTCTTCGACGTCGGCGCGGCGGTGGGGGTCTGGCAGGAGGAGCTGTTCTGCGATCTGATGACCGTGCTGCTGATGGGCCCGGCCGCCGTGCGCGGGCTGATGCACGCCTTCGAGTCGCCCGACGATCCCGAGGCCGCGCTGCGGGTGTCGGTCGGCGACGACGGGCGCACGGTGGGGACACACCCGCCCGTTGAGCTGCGGGTGCGCATGGCCTGCCTCGTGCTGGACCGGCTCGGCTTCGATCGCGAGGCCCGCGCCCTGCGGCGCGACTGGCGGCAGGTGCACGGCGAGGGTACGACCCTGAGCGTGCCGTCCCTGCTGGGCAGCGCCATCCCCGTGCCGCTGGAGACGGTGGAGGCCCTCGCGGCCAGCATGGTGACCGCGCTGCTCGACCACCCCTTCGACAGCCTCGCGGGGCGCACGCTGGAGAGCATCCCCGATCTGCCCGTGGGCCCGGGCCTGTGGGGCCGCGCGCAGCGCCGCACCGACGATCTGGTGGAGGGCACGCCCTTCAACGACGATCCGCGGGTGGTGCTCATGGCCGGCGTCGAGGCCGCCGCGCGCTCGATCCGCACCACGCAGGCGCTCACCGTGCAGATGCGCCGGGCCATCCGCGCCATCGACGAGGCGCCGGTGAGCGATCCGCACTACACCCGGCGCGCAGCCTTCGATGACGGGCGGCTGTCGGGCGCCGACGTGCGCGACGCGATCATCCTGCAGGCCTTCCTGAACGGGGGCCGCGGCCGCTGGCAGCCACGGGGCCACGTGCAGTCCGCCCGGGCGCAGCGGGCGCACCGGCCCCGCGCCACCGGCAGCTGAGGCGCGGCCCATCCCCGGGCCCGTGCATCTGTGCCCGCGCGAGCGCTGTCCCCGTCCCACCGTCCCCCGTGCAGAGGCCCCATGTCCGATCCGACGACCCCTCCCTTGAGCGTGCTGGGCACCGAGCTTGTCACCTGTGGCTGCGAGCCCATGACCGGCTGGTTCCGCGACGGCACCTGCCGCACCGACGACGACGATCGCGGCCGCCACGTGATCTGCGCGCGGGTCACCGACGCCTTCCTGGCCTTCAGCCGGTCGAAGGGCAACGACCTGAGCACGCCGCAGCCTGAGCTGGGCTTCCCTGGGCTGTCGGCAGGGGATCGCTG
>JAUHVS010000083.1 GCA_030424955.1 bacterium
CACCCACACGCCGCGCTGGCGCACGGCCTCGCCGGCCTCCAGGGTCCACACCTCGCTGTCGCCCAGCACCGCCGTCAGCACCTGCCCGTTGCGCGCGGTGGTGCCCGAGGGATCGGCCGCCACGTCCACCGCCGGCGGCAGGGTCACCCGCACCCGGGTGCCCGCCTGGGTGCCGATGATGCTCAGCGTCGCCGGGTAGCCCGCGAAGGGCTGCAGGTTGCCGTCATCGTCCATGCGGTCGGTGTTCCACGACGGCACGCCCACGAACACATAGGCCGTGCCCAGCGCCGCCGTGGGCAGCAGCAGGCTGGCGTCGTTGGTGTAGCTGAAATTGCAGCAGTACGGGCTGAACTGATACGCGGCCACCGGGCGATCGCTCGACACCCGCCACGCGTCGGCGCGCACGCCCCGGCGGTCCGCCAGCCCCTCAGACGGCAGCAGCAGCGTGGCGATGCCGCCGGGGGGCACCTCCAGGGCGGCCGCCTGGTCAAACCCCTGGCTCACGACGCCGTCCAGGCTGCGGATCTCGCTGCGCACCGTGACCGGCTCGAACTGCCCCAGGGCCTGGGCAGGGGGCTGGATGGTGACCTCGGGCACGAGGGCCGCGAGCCGGCCGTCCGGCCCGCGGACGGTGACCCGCACCGCCTCCACCTGGTCGGGGTTGGTGAGCACGACCCCCAGCGGCGCGTCGGCGGTGGCGCCAATGGGCGCGAAGGCCAGGTTGGGTAGCTCGACGGCGTGGTAGTCGCAGCCCAGGTAGCTGCGGTTGGCCTCGCCCACCGCGCAGGCCACCGAGCGGCACTCGCCGCGGCCGGAGCACGCGGTGCCCTCGGGGCAGGCCCGGGCCGGCTGCCAGCGCTCGCCGGGCTCGCACACCGCCGGCGTGCGCTCGTCCAGGCAGATGCGGTCGCCGTCCAGGCAGGCCACCGGGTCGGGCAGGCAGGCGCCCTCGCCCAGGCAGATCTGCCCCTCGGGGCAGGCGCCCAGCACCCACCGCCCGGCCTCACAGACCACCCGCGCGGGGCGCCCGGGCTCGGCGCAGCGCACGTCACCCGCGGTGCACTCGGCGATGAACTGATCAGGGGCCATGTCGACCGCAGCGTCGGATCCGCCGTCCACTGCGGCGTCGGGGGCGGCGTCCGGCGCGGCCTGGTCCAGCGGCGGCGCCAGATCCGCCGCGCGGGCGTCCGCGGCGGCGTCCAGCGCCCCATCCGGGGCCGCGTCCCCGCCCCCGGGCTCGGCGCTCGACCCGCCGTCATCACAGCCCACCGCCAGCGCGAGCGCCAGCCACCCCAGGGTCAGGCGCCGCCGGCTCAAGGGGCCACCCCCAGATCGGCGTCGCTCACGGCCTCGCGGTGCTGCTTGGTGTCCTTCAGGGCCCGGGTGGCGGCGAAGATGGCCACGGGGTCGCGCAGATCCACCCCGGGCACCCGGGCCTGCAGCCCCGCCTGGAGCGCCGGCACGTGGCCCCGCACGAAGGGGTTGGTGTCGCGCTCCTCGCCCACGGTGCTCGGCACCGCGCAGCCGCCCTCGGCCCGCAGCGCCCACACCCGGTCCACCCGGGCCTTGAGGGCCGGGCTGCCGGGCTCCACGAACCACGCGAAGCGCAGGTTGTCCTGCGTGTACTCGTGGGCGCCGCAGATGCGGGTGGCCGGATCCAGGCCCACGATGCGCTGCAGGCTGTGGTGCAGCTTGGCCGCCGGCCCGTCGAAGAGGAAGCCGCAGCCCCCGGCGATCAGCGTGTCGCCGCAGAAGATGAGGTCGTCGAACAGGAAGCTCAGGTGCCCGTTGAGGTGCCCCTCGGTGAGCCACACCTGGCCGGTCACGGCGCCGATCTGCACGGTGTCGCCCTCGTCCACCCCGCGGGTCAGGCCGGGCACCCGGTCGGCGACGCGGGCCGCGCCGGTGATGCTCAGGCCGTCGGCCCGGCCCAGCTTGATCAGCTGCTTGTTCACGCCGATGTGGTCGGGGTGGGTGTGGGTGTTGAGCACGCCGGTCAGCTCGATGCCCTGCGCCTCGCAGTAGTCGAGCACGGGCTTGGCCTCGGGGCCGTCGATGACCACCCCGGCGCCCGTCTCGGTGCACACCGCCAGCCAGATCAGGTTGTCGAGCCAGCTCGGGATCTGGTGGATCTCGAGGCGGCCATCCGCGGATCGAAAGGGCGGCTGCGGCCGCGTCACGACGTGCTGCACAGGGACTCCTTGGCGGGCATGGGGCCCCTGACGATGTACCAGCCCGGCGCCCGGTTGCCCACGGCGTCCAGGCGTTTGGGCGCCCCGCGGGGCGCTCACAGCCTTTTGACAAACTTCGCGGGGCCCCTTCACACCTTTCCGGGCGCTCGTCCGTAGGCTCCCCCCTGCACACTTGGGGAGGCCACATGCACCACCGCCGCCGCTCTCTGATCGCCAGCGCCCTCGGGCTCGCCGGCGTCCTCTGCCTGACCGGGTCCGCCCTGGCGGGCCCCATCTTCCTGCCCGGGCAGTGGCGCGACGGCGCGCTGATCCACGGGGGCCCCGCCGACGCCCCGGCCACGCCCCCGTTCCAGGTGCAGTTCAGCACCACCACCGGCGAGGTGGGCGGCGGCCAGGCGCTGCTGACGGTGACCGACACGGTGCGCGGCCCCGACGCCCCCGCCGCCACCGTCGGCGTGATCCCCCTGCCCGCCGGCGTGACCGCCGAGCAGGTGTCGGTCAGCCTCGACGGCGCCCCCGCGGGCGGGCAGTTCCTGGACGCCACCGCCGCGGCCGACCGCTACGCGGCCCTCGCCGCGGGCAGCCGCCTGAGCGCCCTGATGGCCCTCACCGGCCGGCCCGCCTGGTTCATCCCCACGGTGACGCTGGGCCCGAAGCACACCGTGCAGGTCACCCTGCGCCAGCCCCTCGCCGCGGCCCCCGGCGGCTTCGCGCGGCTCGCCAGCCCGCTGCCCCCCGGCACCTTCGGCAGCGCCGGCCCCGAGCGCACCACCCTCGACATCAGCGTGCACGGCGCCGCGCCCATCCGCGGCGTCATCAGCCCCAGCCACGAGGTCGAGGTCACCCGCCCCGACCCCACCCGGGCGCGGGTCCGCGTCAGCCTGGAGGGCCAGCGCGAGGGCCCCGACACCTTCGAGCTGCTGTGGGCCGAGGACCGCGATCCCGTGGGCCTGCGGGTGCTCACCCACCGCGCCGAGGGCGAAGACGAGGGCTACTTCCTGGTGCTCGGCCACCCCACCGGCGGCGACGGCGCCGTCGCCCCGCCCAAGGACGTGGTCTTCGCGCTGGACACCAGCGGCAGCATGCGCGGCGAGAAGATGGAGCAGGCCCGCGACGCCATCACCTGGGCCCTGGGCCGGCTCAACCCCCAGGACCGCTTCAACGTCATCACCTTCGGCACCGAGGTGAAGCGCTTCGCCGAGGGCCCCGTGGCCGCCGACGCCGCCGCCCGCGCCCGGGCCACCGACTTCATCGACGACGCCCTGGCCACCGGCCGCACCAACATCGCCGACGCCCTCAGCGCCGCCGTCGCCGGCCCCGCCCGCGCCGACCGCCTGCGGGTGGTGCTGTTCTTGACCGACGGCTCCCCCACCGCGGGCGAGGTGTCGCCCGAGGCCATCCTGGCGCGGCTGCCCGCCGACGCCACCGGCGGCGCCCGCCTGTTCGCCCTGGGCGTGGGCCACGACGTGAACCCCTGGCTGCTCGACCAGCTCGCCGCCCGCACCGGCGGCCGCAGCGTGTACGTGGGCCCCGACGCCGCCATCGACGCCACGGTGGCCTCGCTCTACGAGAGCCTCAACCACCCCATGGCCGACACCGTCGCCCTGGACTTCGGCGGGCTGAAGACCCGCGCCGTGCACCCCGCCGCCCTGGGCGCGCTGTTCCGCGGGCAAGAGGTGCTCGCCAGCGGCCGCTACACCGGCGGCGGCGCCCACACGGTCACCCTCAAGGGCACGCTGGCCGGTGAGGCGCGGGCCTGGTCGACCACAGTGAGCTTCCCCGACGCCACGGCCACGGGCGACGCCTTCGTGGCCAACCTGTGGGCCGCCCGCCGCATGGGCGCCCTGCTGCGCGAGCTGCGCCTCGAGGGCCACAACGACGCCCTCGTCAAAGAGGTCATCGAGCTGTCGCGGCGCTTCGGCATCGTGACCGAGTACACCGCCTTCCTGGCCGCGTCCGGCGGCGAGGTGGACGCCGCCGCCATCGCCGACACCGTCACCCGGGTGCGCGAGGCCAACAGCCAGCGCAGCGGGTCGTGGGCCTTCAACCAGGCCGCCAACGAGCAGGCGCTCATCGGCCGCAAGGCCAGCACGAGCAGCGCGAACTACTACAAAGACCGCCAGGGCAAGCGGAAGCAGGCCGAGGTCAAGCAGGTGGGCAGCAAGGCCTTCTACAAGCGCGACGGCCGCTGGGTGCAAGCCGACGCCCCCACCGACGGGGCCGCCCCCCCGCGCGCCAAGCGCCGCGTGAAGAAGTTCAGCCCGGCCTATTTCGACCTGGTGAAGACCAACAAGGACTTCGCCGACGCCCAGCGCCTCGACGCCCCCGTCGAGATGACCGTGGGTGACGCCCAAGTGGAGGTGTTCTGATGCGCCCGCTGCGCTCTCTGCTGGCCACCGCCGCCACCGCCGCCCTCGTCGTCGGCCCCGCCCTCGTCGTCGGCCCCACGACCGCGCGGGCGCGCGCCCCGCGCCGGGTGCCCCTGCAGGCCCAACAGGTCATGAACGGCCCGGGCCAGCTGATGCTGAACAACGCCCACCTCCAGCAAGGCAACCTGCCCCTGAACACCCTCTTCATCGGCCAGCAGCGGGCCCAGAGCGCCCACTCCGCCGGCAGCGCCATCCACACGCCGTGGGACCAACAGCTCACCGCCCGAGCCGTCCGCACCGCCATCGACGACGCCCTGCTGTTCCTGCGCCGCCAGCAGGGCCCCAACGGCGCCATCGGCCAGGGCGGCTACCAGCAGGCCGGCGCCACGGCCCTCAGCGCGCTGGCGATGCTCGCGGCCGGCGCCCACCCCATCACCGATCCCGAGCTCTCGAAGGCGCTGGCCTACCTCGAGGCCCTGGACTCCGACGAGACCTACGTGCGCGGCATCCGCGCCAACGTGTGGGAGTACGCCCTGCGCAAGGTGCCCGGCGTGGATCGCTGGCGGGTGGCCCTGAAGGCCGACTTCGACTGGCTGCTGGCCGCCCGCAACGCCGAGGGCTGGCGCTACAACAGCCGCAGCCGCGACTGGGACAACAGCTGCACGCAGTACGGCGTGCTGGGCATCTGGGCCGGCCTGCGCGCCGGCTACACCCCCAGCGCCGACTTCTGGCGCCAGATGTCTGGCCACTTCCTGAAGGTGCAAAACCCTGATGGCGGCTGGAGTTACACCACCGGCGGCTCCACGCCCAACATGGCCACCGCCGGCCTCGCGAGCCTGTTTTTGGTGTACGACGCCTTCCACGGCAAGTCGGCCTTCAAGCGGGGCGGCGCGCCCCACGCCGACGAGCAGGCCGACCAGGTGCTCGCCGCCATCGAGAAGGGCATGGCCTGGCTCGCCAGCCAGGAGGGCAACGGCAAGCACGACGCCTACTACCTGTACGGCATCGAGCGGGCGGCCGTGGCCGGCGGCCGGCGCTCCATCGGCGGCGAGGACTGGTTCCGCGAGGGCGCCCAGGTGGTGCTCGCCGCCCAGCAGGCCGACGGCTCGATCCCGCTGATGCGCGGGCCCGTCATCGGCACAGCGCTGAGCACCCTGTTCATGGTCTACGGCGGGGCGCCGGTGGCCTTCGACAAGCTGGCCTGGAGCGACGACCAGGACTGGAACCGCAACCCCCGCGACCTGGCCAACGTGGCCCGTCAGCTCTGGTCGGCCTACGAGCGCCCCCTGAACTGGCACACGGTGTCGCTGGCTGAGCCCATCGAGGCCTTCGAGGCGCCGATCTTGTTCTTGAGCGGCACCCGCGCGCCCACGCTGACCGCCGCCGACAAGAGCAAGCTGCGGCAGTACGTGGCCCGCGGCGGGCTGATCCTGGCCGAGCCCAGCGACGGCGCGCCGGCCTTCACCCAGGCCATGGAGGCCCTGGCCGTCGAGCTGTTCCCCGAGGGCCGGCTGGCCCCCCTCGCCGCCGAGCACCCGGTGTTCACGGTGGTCAAGCAGCCCTGGGGCGCCCGCCCGCCCCTGCGCGGGCTCGACCACGGCGGGCGCACGGTGTTCCTGCTGTCGGACGCCTACCTGGCGGCCCACTGGCAGGTGGCCGACGTCGAGAGCGACGCCTTCCGCCTGGCCACCAACCTGCTGTTCTACGCCACCGATCGCGCCGCGCTGCGGGGCCGCTTCAGCGACGTGCCCGAGGGCCTCGCGGCCACCGACCGCGGCGCGCTGACCGTGGGCGTCGACGCCGAGGCCGTGTGGGCCAGCGCCGGCAAGAGCCTGCGCCACCGCACCGGCGTCACCGCCCAGCCCAAGGCGGTCACCCTCACCCACCTCGAGGGGGTGGATCTGGTGCACGTGACCGGCCGCGGCGAGTGGCACCTCAGCCCGGTCGAGGCCATGGCCCTGCAGGCCTTCGTGCTGCGCGGCGGCACCCTGCTGGTGGACGCCTGGGCGGGCGACGCCACCTTCGCCAGCAGCGCCCCGCTGGCCCTGGGCGCCCTGTACGAGGGCCTCGCGCCCTTCGCCGGGCTCGCGCCGCTGGCGAGCACCGATCCGCTGGTGCTGGGGCAGTTCGAGGGCGGCCAGGACCTGGCCCGCGCGCGGCTGACGCTGGCCGCCCGCCGGGCCCTGCGGCGCGCCGGCGCCGACCGCACCCAGGGCCTGCACCTGACCCACCACCGCATGGGCAACGGGCAGATCCTGTTCAGCGCGTTCGACGTGGGCGCCGCCCTGGGCGACGTGCCGGTGTTTGGCGCGGTGGGCTACACGCCCGCCGCCGCCCGGGGCATCGTCGGCAACCTGCTGGCCCAGCTCGCGGGCCGCGCCGGCTGAGGCCGCGCCGGCAGGGCCGCCCCTCAGGCGGGCCGGGTGCCCACGATGACCGCCTCGCGGCCCTCCACGAAGCGGTAGACCTCGGGGGTGAGGCCCGCCTCGGCCAGCGCCGCCGCGATCTCGTCGGGGTGCAGCAGGCGGTTGCCCTGCACGTGCTCCGACAGGTTCTGGAACGCCAGCCCCCGCCGCGCCGGCGCCCTCAGCTCCGCGCGATCCGCCGGCCACACCGGCTCCCAGATCACCAGCGCGCCCCCGGGCGCCAGGTGGCTGGCCAGCCCGCCCAGCACCGCCCTGCGCTCGACGGGATCGTCCGACCACACGTGGTGCAGGGCCCGGTTCATCGCGATGAGATCCACGGGCTCGTCCACCGTGAAGTGGAACACGTCCCCCTCGCGGAAGCTGAGGCGGTCCCCCAGCCCGGCCGCCGCCGCGCGGGCGTTCGCCTGCGCCACGCCCACCGCCGAGAAGTCCAGGCCGACGCCCCGCAGGTGCGGGCAGCCCGCCACCAGCCGGTGCAGGTACCACCCGTTGCCGCAGCCCAGGTCCACCGCCAGGCCACCCCGGGCGTCCAGCGCCGCGAAGGCCGGCACGCCGGGCAGGATCACCCGCTCGAACAGGCCCCCGAAGCTGGCCTCGAGCATGGGCCCGAACAGCGGCCCCATGGCCGGCGCCTGGCCCAACACGGCCTCGCCGGGCTGGTGGCCGGTGTGGGCGTGGATCGCCACCTGCCCCGCCATGTGGGCCGTGAGGCTGGCGCCCACGGCGAAGGGCAGCAGCGTGCCCGGCGCGTCGCTCACGAAGGCCTCGCCCCGGGGGGTCAGCCGCAGCGCGCCGTCACCGTCGATGTCCATGTATTCAAAGGCGAACGCGGCGTCCGCCCAGCGGGTCAGGTAGCCCGCGTCCTGGCCGCTGGCGGCCGCCAGCGCCGTCACGGTCAGCGGCTCAGCGGCCAGCCGATCGAACAGGCCGTTGGCCACGCCGATGAAGGCGATCTGCAGGGCAGCGGCCCCCTGGGCCTGCTGCATCACCTGCTGGCGCAGCGCGTCGGAGGGAGGGGTCATGGGGCGCACCTCAGGGTCGAGAGACATACGGGCCAGAAGATACATGGTGGCCCGCGCCGTTGCGCCCCGCGTGACTACTCGCCCTGCACCGCGAGGGTGACCCCGTTGCCCCACCGGTCGGTGATCGTCACCTGGTGCTCGCCCGGGCCGGGCGCGGGCACCTCCACGCGGCTGCTGAACCACGTGAAGCTCGGCGTGCTCTCGGCGCCCGCCTCGTCGCGGGCCACCCGCAGGGTGCGCTGCACCTCGTCGTCGTGGGCGGTGGTCTCGATGGCCTCGCCGTCGTCGATCTGCACCGTGACGGGCGCGTCGATGAGCAGGGGCGGCCCCAGGGCCAGGGCCCAGCGCTGCACGTCCCCAGGCACGCCGCGGGCCGCGCGCTCGCTGTCGATGCGCAGCCAGTGGCTCTGCGGCTGGATCTGCCACACGCCGCCGTCGTCCGCGTTGAGCGGGCCGTCGGGGTAGTTGACCTTCAGCGCCAGGGTGCCGCCCTCGACGGTCACGCCGCGGGCCACAAGCTGCGCGCGCTGCACGGCGAAGGGCGCCGACTCGATGCGGTAGGGCGTGCGGGCCTCGCCGTCGGCCGTGTGGCCCTCCACGACGATCCGCCAGGTGCCCAGGGGCAGGCTGAAGGGCAGCTCCCAGCGCACCGACCAGCCGTGGGCCTCGGCGTAGTCGCCGTCGTACACGATCAGCGACTCGAAGCCGGTGTCGTCGAAGGGCAGCTGGGTGCCGGGGCGCAGGCCCTGGACCCACCCGCCGGCGTCGCTCTGCTGCTCCAGCCACGCCTTGGGCTGATCGGCCCCGGGGTGGCCGCCGATCCAGCGCAGCACCTGCATCGCCCCGCGGGGGGCGTCGCTCAGGTCGTCGACGATGCGGCCGGCCTCGGGCGAGGGCGTCGGCACCACGGTGTCGTCCACGAGGTTGGGCCACCAGGTCGGCAGGATCGGGCTGGCGGTGTCCTCGCGGGCCTCGGTGAACAGCTCGGCGGCGGTCAGGCGGGCCTGCGCCACCAGGTAGGGGCCGAGCTTCCAGCCCCACACGTTCTGGCTCGCCTCGTAGCCGCCGCGGAACCAGTCGTCGGGGGTCAACAGGTACAGGTGATGGTCCTGGGCGTAGCCGAACTGCACGGCGCGGGCGTTGGCCCAGCCCGCCGCCTGGGCGTCGGCCTCCACCAGCTCGGTCAGGCTCACGCCCAGCTCGCTGGTGGGCTCGCCGGGCAGGGTGTTGACGATCAGCTCGCCCACCCGGAACGCCGACAGCACCGACTTGTGCAGCTGCACCACCGGCGCGCCCAGGAACTCCGCCAGGTTGATGCGGCAGCGCAGGGCGCCGTCCACGTACGAGGGCTCGTCGGCGTCGCGGCTGTCGGGCACGCACTGGAACGCGCCGTAGATCTGCGGATCGTCGGTGCGATCGCGGAACTCGGGCACCGTGATGTCGTAGCCCATCAGCTCGTAGCTGATCGGGATGCGGTGGGTGACCACCTCGAGGGCCGGATCGGCCTCGGTGGTGATGCCGTTGAAGGCGTCGCGGAAGATGGGCCACACCCGGTGGCCCACCACCTGCACCTTGGCGTGATCGGCGTTGCTCAGATCGTCGCCGCGGGGGCTGATGTTGCCCGCGTTGCCGTTGGCGAAGAGCACCGGCACGGGCCGGCCCACCTGGGCGCTGAGGTGATCGGTGGCCACCAGCTCGATGCCCGCGGCCACGTCGCCGGTGATCCACTCCGTCTCCATGTGGGTGCCGTGGATCGCCAGGTTCACGATGGCCGCCCGGGGCACGCCGTCGCGGTCGTCGACCCGCAGCACCATCATGCGGTCGTCCATGAAGGGCGGGCTCTCGCTGCGGCGGTCGCCGTGGATGCGCCCGTTGGGATCGATGTCATCGAGCACGGTCCAGCCGGCGCGGGCCGGGCTCAGATCCGCCAGCGCGGCCACCACGGTCTCGGCGAAGCTGGTGGTGTAGCGGTCGATCATCTCGGGGCTGAACAGCCCGTAGCCGAAGGCGCCGAAGCCCGTCTCGGGCACCATGTTCCAGAAGCGCCCGGGCTGGCTGTGGCTGTGGGTGGCGAAGGTCACCAGCCGGCCGCTGATGTCGAGGCCGTCGGGCCGATCGGCGTCGATGGTGGCGCGGCGCACCTTCTCGGTGATCAGCGTCAGCATGAAGTCGGTGGACCAGCTCAGCGGCAGGCGCAGCAGCACCACCGTGTCGGCGCCCTTGGCCAGCACCACCGCCCGCACGTCCTGGCGGTCGTGCACGGCCTGGCTGCCGCCGAGCGCGAAGGCGTAGGGGGTCGTGGGCCCAGGGCGGCCGCCGTAGCCCGCCGCCGACACGCCCACCGGGAAGTTGAGGGGCCGCACGGCCACCCCGGCGTACAGGCCGTCATCGCCGGGCACCAGATCCGTCGCGGGCAGGCCGCCGCCGACGTCCGCGGGGAACGGCCGGCACTCGCCCTGGAAGCAGTAGCCGCCCGTGGGGCAGTCCGCGTCGGTGGTGCACGAGTTGATGCAGCGGCCGTCGTGGCAGCTCATGCGGGTCGGGCAGTCGGGGTTGCCGGCGCACGGCCGCGGGCGGAACGGGCAGGACTCCGCCAGCTCGCACTCGGTGAAGCAGTAGTAATCATTATAGAAACCGCCACACACCTCGCCGGCGGCGCACAGGCTGCTGTCGTCGCCCAGGCAGCGCGCGGGCACCTCGAACTCGCACAGCCCGTCGATGCAGTCGCCCGCGGGACAGTCCGCCGGGTAGGTGCACGCCACCGCCGGCGGCGCCATGTCGGCCGCGCCCCCGTCGGCGTCCACGCCCTGATCCGGGCCGCCGTCCTGGGCGCCTCCCCCGTCCACGGCGGCGTCTGCAGGCGTCGGCGTGGCGGTGGACTCATCGTCGCACCCCCACAGGCCCACCGCGGCCGTCGCGCACAGCACCAACACCCAGCCCAGCTCAAACGCTCGCTTCACAGCTGTCTCCCCGGTCTCGAAAGCGCTGGCATTGTTCCCGTGCCCGGCGCCGCAGATCCATTGTTTCAACGGCCTGGGCCGATTCGGGGCGTCACCCATCGGGGATTTGCGCCCGAGCCCCCTCCCCGGCGAAGCTGCCGGGCACCGATGAGCACACAGCCACACGATCTGCTGGTCCTGGGGGATCTGCATCTGGGGGGGTCCCTGCGGCCGCCGCTGACCTTCAAGGCCCGCCGCGCCGTGGTGCGCCTGGACCGGGAGCTGGCCCGCTTCTTGGACTTCCAGGCGGCCCACCCCAACCGCGACGCGCAGGGCCGCGCCCGCCCGTGGACCCTGGTGCTCAACGGCGACTGCATCGACTTCCTGCACCTGGGCCTGGTGCCCGACGGCATCACCCGCGACCCCGCCGAGGACGAGGCGATGTACGGGCTGGACTTCGACGAGAGCCGCTCGCGCTGGAAGCTCGCCTGCATCGTCGACTACCACCGCCACGCCTTCGCCGCCCTCTGCCGCTTCATCGAGGCCGGCCACCAGATCGTGTTCATCGCCGGCAACCACGACGCCGATCTGTGCTTCCCCCAGGTGCAGCGCGATCTGCGGGGCCACATCGCCCGCTTCGCCCGCGGCGACCGCGAGGCCGTGAAGGCCGCCGTGCGCTTCTCCGAGTGGTTCCACCACGAGCCCCACCGCGCGTGGTTCGAGCACGGCCACCGCTTCGACCCCTACAACACCTTCCCCGATCCGCTGGAGCCCATCCCCGCCGGGGACGCCGCCGAGCGCCGCATCAGCCCCACCTTCAGCCACTGGGGCCTGCGCTACTTCGCCAACCGCGTGCGCAACTTCCCGCTGCACGACCTCGAGACCTGGACCGCGCGGCAGTTCCTGCACTGGGCCTGGTACAAGGCCGGCATGGGCATCCTGCGGCTGGTGCTCGTGTGGGGCGCGTTCCTGCTGCGCTACGTGCGCGACACCGCCGGGGCCCGCCTGAAGGGCCGCACGGACGCCGTGGCCCGCGCCCGCCGCCGCACCCGGCTGCGCGCCCTGGCCCGCAGCGCCCGCCTGCCCGTCGACCGCATGATCGCCATCGACGCCCTGCACCTGCCCCACGTGGGCGCCAGCCTGGGGCGCCTGATGCTCAGCCTGTACGCCGACCGGGTGGCCCTGGGCCTGGGGGTGCTCCTGGTGCTCGGGGTGGGCCTGCCCAACACCGACGGCTGGTTCGCCAGCCTCGTGCTCACCCTGGCCGTGCTGGGCGCCGCCTGGGCCGGGGCGCGCTGGCTGGACCGCCGCCGCCCGCAGGTCGACGTGCACCCGGTGCTGGGCCGGGTGGCCGATCGCATCGGCCGCCTCGCGCGGGCGCCGGTGGTGGTGTTCGGCCACACCCACCGCCCGGTGCTGCGCCGCATGGGCCGCACCCGCTGGCTCAACCCGGGCAGCTGGGAGCACGTGGGGCGCCACACCAGCCCCTGCGAGGGCGGCGGCGTGCGCTGCCGCTGCGACTCGCGCTTCGCCATCATCACCGGCAGCGGCCGGGGCACCCGCGCGCACCTCATGGCGTGGTGCCAGACCCGCCGCCGCCCCCGCGAGCTGAGCCAGGCCTGAGGTCGGCCCCCCCGTGAGAGGCGCTTCTCACCGAACCTGAACCCGATCCATGTCATCTTCTCTGGCTGGCGCCCGTAGTGAGCGTCGACCCGATCGGAGGCCCCATGCTGCACGCCACCTGGCAGGTGCTGCTCGAGCTGGCCCCGTGGCTGCTCCTGGGCGCCACGGTCGCCGGCCTGCTGCACGTCCTGCTCCCCGCCAACTTCCTCGCCCGCCACCTGCGCGGCCGCGGCGGCGTCGCCCGCGCGGTGCTCTTCGGCGTGCCGCTGCCCCTGTGCTCCTGCGGCGTCATCCCCGCCGGGCTCAGCCTCAAGAAGGACGGCGCCAGCGACGGCGCCGCCATCGGCTTCCTCATCGCCACCCCCCAGACCGGCGTGGACTCCATGCTGGTGTCGGCCGGGTTCCTGGGCTGGCCCTTCGCGCTGTTCAAGGTGGGCGCCGCCGCCGTCACCGGTCTCATCGGCGGCTGGCTCACCGACCGCTGGGGTGGCGGCGCCGCCGAGCCCGCCCCCCTCGCCTGCGCCGAGGACACCCCCCGTGGCTGGCGCGACTTCGTCGAGCACGCGGTGGACCTGGTGCGCTCCATCTGGCGCTGGCTGGTGTTCGGCGTGCTCGCCTCGGCCGCCCTGACCACCTTCGTGCCCCCCGAGACCTTCTCCGCCCTGGGCCACTGGGGCCTGCTGGGCGTGCTCGCGGTGTCGGTCCCCCTGTACGTGTGCGCCACCGCGTCGGTGCCCATCGCCGCGGCCCTCGTGGCGGGTGGGATGCCCGCCGGCGCGGCGCTGGTGTTCCTCATGGCGGGCCCGGCCACCAACGTCGCCACCATCGGGGCCATCTACCGCGGCTTCGGGGCGCGCACCCTGGGCATCTACCTGGGCACGCTCATCGTGGGCTCCATGGCCCTCGGCATGCTGTTCGACTTCGTCATCCCCACAGGCGGCCCCCTGCACGCCCACGTCCACGGCGCCGCCTGGTGGGCCACCGCCAGCGCCGTGGTGCTGATCGCGCTGTTCGTGGGCTTCGCCGTCGAAGAGGCGCGCGCCGCCTGGCGCCGCCGGCGCACCAGCGAGGCCAAGGCCCTCACCCTGCCCGTGGCCGGCATGAGCTGCGGCGGCTGCGTGCGCAAGCTCGAGGGCGCCCTGAACGCCCTGGAGGGCGTCGAGTCGGCGGTGGTCGAGCGCGATCCCGACCGCGCCACCGTCCGGGGGCGCGTCGACGAGATCGCCGTGCGCGCCGCCATCACAGAGGCCGGCTTCACCCCCGGCTGAGCGTCACATACCGAACATCCCCCTGCCGTTCTCCCTTGCATCACCCCGCCCGCGTCCGGTTCGCTGGCAGCGGCATGGCGGCCACCGCCGTGTATCGCCTGGGGG
>JAUHVS010000862.1 GCA_030424955.1 bacterium
CGCTCAGCGACGGCTGCAACCCGCAGAACAACCTGTTCAACAGCACCGTGAACACCGGGCGGGCCGACGGGCAGTGCCAGCGCGGCGTGGACGGCGTCGACCTCGACAGCTTCCACATCGAGGGCGCCCTGGCCGCCGGCGACACCGAGGCGCAGGTCAACTTCGTGGTGCCCCGCGGCGACGGCCTGTTCACCGCGGGCGAGCAGATCTTCACCAACTGGCTGGTGCTCGCCTTCGACCACATCCCCCCCGACTTCAGCGACGTGAAGCCGCAGAAGCGGGCGGCGCCCCCGGGCGGCACCGAGGTGCGCCCCGGCGACCGCATCGACTACCTCATCGAGGTGCGCAACAGCGGCGGCGACTTCGCCGACGAGGTGGTGCTGACCGACGGCATCCCCGAGGGCACCGACTACGTGCCCGGCAGCAGCGCGGTGGACCGGCGGCCCATCGTCGACGCCTTCGGCGGCGGCTCGCCCTGGGTGGACGGCTTCGACCTGACCGACCTGCCCGACATCGACGCCATCGGCCCCGGCGACAGCCACAGCATCCAGTTCAGCGTCACCGTGCGCGCCGACGCGCCCGACCTCATCCAGAACATCGCCTACATCGACACCCCGGGCGCACCGCGGGCCGAGACCCTGCCGGTCACCCACCCCGTCGTGCGCAGCGCCCGCCCCGATGGGGGCGTGGACGCCGGGCCGCCGCCCGCCGACCTGGGCCCCGCCGCCGACAGCGGCCTGGACGCCGCCCCCGCCCAGGACGCCGGCCCGCCCCCGGACGCGAACTTCACGAGCGACGCCGGGGGCTGCCCCCCGGGCGCGCAGCGCATCGACGGCGTGTGCACGTCCACCTGTGGCCCCGGGCTGGTGTTCGTGCTCGCGTGCGGCGAGTGCCGCCCCGAGGCCGATCCCGCCTGCGAGGCGCGCAGCGCCGACAGCGGCTGCGCCGTGGGGGCTCCCCCCAGCCCCTCGGCCCCGTGGCCGCTGCTGGGCCTGCTGCTGTGGCTGCGGCCCCGCCGCCGGCGCCGCCCGCCCGCCCCGCGCTGAGGCCCGCCCCGACGACAGGCCCCGGTTGCACCGCGCGGGCCGCCCACCGATAATCCCGCCGCCGCGCCCGAGGCGGCCATCGACCACATTGAGGACGTCACCAATGACCCCCACCCCCATCGCCGCCGTGCTGGCGGGCCGCATCGCCGTCGGCGGGCAGGTCCGGGTCCAGGGCTGGGTGCGCACCCGCCGCGACTCCAAGGCCGGGCTCTCCTTCATCCAACTGCATGACGGCTCGGGCTTCGCGCCGATCCAGGTGGTCGCCAAGGCCGAGCTGCCCAATTACGCCGACGAGATCGCCCGGGTGAGCACCGGCTGCGCCCTGAAGGTGTGGGGCACGGTCGTGGCCTCCAAGGGCAAGGGGCAGAGCGTCGAGATCCAGGCCGAGGCCGTCGAGGTCGTGGGCTGGGTGGACGACCCCGAGACCTACCCGATGTCGGCCAAGCGCCACTCCCTGGAGCACCTGCGCGAGCACGCGCACCTGCGGCCGCGCACCAACCTCATCGGCGCCGTCACCCGGGTGCGCCACAGCCTGTCGCAGGCGGTGCACCGCTACTTCCACGACAACGGCTTCTACTGGGTGCACACGCCGATCATCTCGGCGAGCGACGCCGAGGGCGCCGGCGAGATGTTCCGGGTCAGCACGCTGGACTTGGCCAACCTGCCCCGCACCGAGGGCGGCGCCATCGACTTCAACCAGGACTTCTTCGGCCGCGAGGCCTTCCTGACGGTGTCCGGCCAGCTCAACGTCGAGGCCTACTGCCTCGCCCTGAGCAAGGTCTACACCTTCGGGCCGACCTTCCGGGCCGAGAACAGCAACACCCGCCGGCACCTGGCGGAGTTCTGGATGATCGAGCCCGAGATCGCCTTCGCCGATCTGGCTGCCGACGCCGACCTCGCCGAAGACTTCCTTAAGTCCATCTATAAGACCCTGCTCGACGAGCGCGCCGACGACATGGCGTTCTTCGCCCAGCACGTCGACAAGCAGGCCGTCACCCGGCTGGAGGCGCTGGTCAACAGCCGCTTCGAGCGCATGGACTACACCGCGGCGATCCAGACCCTGGAGGCCAGCGGCACGCGCTTCGAGTACCCCGTGAAGTGGGGCATCGACCTGCAGAGCGAGCACGAGCGC
>JAUHVS010000084.1 GCA_030424955.1 bacterium
TGATCGGGCTCAGGCAGCTCGGGGTGCGGGCCCACCAGCAGGGTCTCGATGTGCAGCTCGGGCGACACGGTGGCCAGCAGGGCGCGGGCGTACTCCGCCAGCTGTCGCGTGTAGGCCGCGTGGGTGGGGCTGTTGGTTGGGGGGCTGTCGCTCTTCCAGTCCACCACCACCCAGCGGGTGCGGGCGGCGTCCTCGGGGAAGCACAGGTCGATGGTGCCGCTCACCTGGGTGCGGCCCCGCGGCACGGTGAAGGCCACCTCGCGCCAGTGCTCGCTGGCCTGCCGGGCGCGGTCGAGCACCGGGTGGGCCAGCAGCCGGGTCACCACCTCGCCGGCTTTGGCCACCAGGGCGGGCTCAGCCCCGCACAGGGCGGCCTCGGCGGCCAGCAGGGTCACGGCCTGCGCGGCCTGGGTGGCCCCGTCGGCGTGTAGATCCAGCCGCTCCATCACCGCGTGCACCAGCCGCCCGCCGGCGGCGCCGATGCCGGTGCCGGCGGTGGCCCGGCGGGCCTGCACGAGCTGCTGCACGCTGCGCCAGCGGGTGCACGCCCGCAGGCTGCGGGCCACCGCCGCCCGGTCCGCGGCGATCCAGGCCTCGGTGCCGTCATCCTCGCCGGTGGGCGGGGCGGCGAGCAGGGCGTCCACCGTGGCGTCGTGCCCGGGGAAGGTCTCGTCGCGCCAGTCGGGCTCAGGCAGGGCGGCCACGTCGCGCACCCGCACCACGACGTCGTCGCGGCCCTCGGGCGACCAGGTGGCGTCGTGATCCAGGGGGCCGGGGGGCAGGCCGGTGTGCAGCCACTGGCCCACCAGATCGCTGCTGTGCACCTTGCCGGTGGACGTGCGGTCGCCCGCCACGATGACCAGCTGATCCCGCGCGCGGGTGCAGGCCACGTACATCCAGCGGGCCCGCTCCGCCTGCCGCTCCGCCTTCTCGGCGGCGTCGAGATCGGCCCAGCCCGGCGGCGTCAGCGGGCCCACGGTGTAGGCCACCGCGCGGTCCTCGCGGCGCAGCGCCCAGCCGCCGCTGCGGTCATTGCGGTGGGCGTGGCAGACCACCGCGACCGGCGCCTCCAGGCCCTTCGCGCCGAAGTAGCTCGCGATGCGCACCGCGTCGCCGCCCGCCTCGAAGCGGCTCTCATCCTGCTCGTCGCTGGCCGTGCCCTGCGCCACCAGGGCCTCGATGACCGCGGTGGGCCCGCGGGCGTCGGCCTCGAGGCCGCGCAGCACCGTGCGCAGCTTCTGCAGGTTCGCCAGCCGGGCGTCGCCGTCCACCAGCAGGGCCCACGCGGCGGGGGCCTCGCAGCCCTCGAGCAGCTCATCGAGCAGATCCACCCAGGGGGCGCGGCCCCGGCGGCGGTGGAGCTGGGCGAGGGTGAGCAGGGCGTCGGCGGCCGGGCCGGGCGGCGGGTCCGGCACCGTGTAGCGCAGGGTGCCCCCGGCGGCCACGTGGGCGGCGAGCTGGTGGTAGCCCACGCCGAACAGCCCCCGCAGGGCGAAGGCGGTGGCCTCGGTGTCGCCGGGCTCGTCCAGGGCCTGCAGGGCCGCCACGCACAGCCGGATCTCGTCGCGGTCGAAGAAGGTCTTGCCGCCCTCCACGAGCGCCGGGATGCCCGCGCGGGCCAGGGTGCGCTGCAGGCCGTCAGCGCGGCCCCAGCCGGGCAGCAGCACCATCACGTCGCCCCAGCGGAAGGGCCGCAGGGCCTTGCTCTCGCGGTCCACCACCTGGCCGGTGCGCTTGAGATCGAGCAGGTGGCGGGCGACGGCCCCGTCGACGTCGGCCTTGTCTTCGATGGGCAGGTACACCACCGGATCCAGGGCGGCGGGGCCGCGGGCGGCCACCTGGGGCACCTCGCCGCCGGGCAGGTCGTTGAAGGTGTGGTTGACCCACTGCACCACGCCGGGCACCGAGCGGAAGTTGCGGGTCAGCGTCAGCCGCTCGCCGCCGCGGGCCACCAGGGCCTGCAGGGCGTCCCAGGTGTGCACGTCGGCGCGGCGCCAGCGGTAGATGCTCTGCTTGCGGTCGCCCACGGCGAAGAGCTTGCCGGGGGTGGGGGGCGTGGCCTGCCAGTCGCCCTCGGTGGTGGGGGCGCGGGTGAGCAGGGCGGCCACCTCGGCCTGGATGGGATCGGTGTCCTGCACCTCGTCGATGAGCACGGCGTCGAAGCGGGCCGCCAGCCGGGCGCGGGCCGCCGGCGCCTGGGTGAGCAGGCGCGCGGTGCGGAACAGCAGATCGTCGAAGTCCACCGCCGCCCCGCGCACCTTGGCCGCCTCGACCGCCGGCACGAAGTCGGCGCGCAGGGCCTGCACGATCACGGCGTGCAGCCGGCCCAGGTGCTCGGCGCGCCACTCGGCCACCGCCGCGCAGGCCGCCTTGAACCGTTCCTTCCCGTCGCCCGGCCAGTGGCCCTTCTGCCCGCCGGCCTTCTTGGCGAGGCCCTTGGTCTGGGTCAGCAGCCAGGCGGTGTGGGGCCCCAGGGCGCCCTCGGCGCGGGCGCTGGCCACGGCCGCCAGCAGGGGCCGGTTGCTCCCGTACAGCTTGCAGGTGTCGGGGGCGGTACAGACCGCGGCGGCGGCGTCGAGCTCGGCGGCCACCGCCGCCAGATCGGCCACCACGGCCGCGGCGTCCCACGGGCGCGCGGTGGTGATCGGCGCCAGATCCATGAAGGTCAGGGCGTGCTGCGCCGCCGCCGCGAGCTGGTCCGCCGACACCGCCATGCGCCGCAGCAGCCCCAGCTCGGGGTGGCCCGCGTCGAAGCGCGCCTGCCAGCCGGCCCAGGCCGCCTGCACCTCGGGCAGGGTGAACAGGGCGTCGCCCACCTGGCTGTCGGGGGCCCAGTCGGCCACCAGGGCCTCGGCCCGCAGCAGCGCCTGGCAGAAGCTGTGGATGGTCGACAGCGTGAGGCTGCCGAAGCGGGCCAGCGCCGCCGCGCCCCCGTCGGTGGGATCCTGGGCTTCGGCGGCCTCCAGCCCGTCGCGCACCCGGGCGAGCAGCTCGCCGGCGGCCTTCTCGGTGAAGGTGATGGCGGCCAGGCGCTCGGGGGCCATGCCGGATCGCAGCAGGGCGACCACCCGGTCGGTGAGCACGGTGGTCTTGCCCGAGCCCGCGCCGGCGGCGAGGGCCAGGGTGGTGGTCAGCGCGGTGCCGGCGGTGTGCCGGGCGGCAGCGTCCTGGGCGAGGAGCGCGGCGGCGTCGGGGGTGTGGGTCGACATCTCAGGCCTCCATCCCGGTCTCGGCGTCCAGCACGGCGCGGCCGCTCGCGGCCTTGGGGGGATACAGGCCCGCCTGGGCCCGCTCGGTCGCTGCGGTGAGCAGCCCGTCCAGCACGGCGGCGTCCACGGCGGCCGCCAGGTGCGAGCCGTCGGCGTCGACCCAGTGGGCCCCGCTCAGGCCGGCCGCGCGGGCGGCCAGCAGCCCCGGCAGGCCGCCCTCGTGGGGCCGGCGCTGAACCTTGGGGACGCGGTCCAGGATCAGCAGCGCGTCGGCGTCCGTGACCGCCACGGGGCGGCCCTCGACCTGCCAGGGCCCCGCGCCGGGTGAGCCGTCCGCTGGCTCAGTGGCGGTGGCCGGGGGCAGCACGGCCAGCAGCCCGCGGGCGGTCAGCTCGGCGAGCTGCCGCGCCAGGGTGCGGGTGGCGGCGCCCACCTCGGGCCGGAACCGCAGGGCGGCCTCAAGGTCGTCGGTCCAGGCGGCCCACAGGGCGCCCTCGGCGTCGTCGGGGGCCTGCGCCGCGGCGGCGGCGGCCACCCGCAGGCGGTCGCGCTGGGGCCACGGCTCCGTGGGATCGCTCGGTGACGCCAGCGCGCGGGCGGGGTAGGCGCCCAGCACCGTGCGCATCAAGAACCGCTGGGGATCCTCGACGAGCTGCGCCAGCCGGTGGGCGGGCAGGGGCGCGCCGTCCAGGCCGGGGCAGGGCAGCAGCGCGGGGTCGATGCGGCCGGTCCAGCCGTCGCGCTCGCCGCCCTGGGCCACCCGGGTGAGCGCGCGGTGCAGGTGCAGCAGCCGCTGCGTGCCCTGGCGCTGGGCCAGGCCGCGCAGGGCGACGGCGTCTTGGGCCTGCAGCCGGGCGATGCGGTGGTGCAGGGCGCCCAGGGCCTCGTGGGGCTCGGTGGGCACGGCCCGGGCGCGGCTGCCCGCGTGGGGCAGGGCCTCCAGATCGGCGTGGCGGGCGGGGCGCCCGCGCAGGGCGGTGACGATGGCGCGGGCCAGGGCGCCCGGCAGCATGGGCCGCGGCTTGCCGGCGGTGGCGTCGAAGCGGGGCACGCTCAGCCACAGCCCGCCGGTGGCGGCGCTCAGGGCGAAGGCGAGCCGGCGCTGCTCGCGGCCCTCGGCGGCGGCGCTCGGCAGCAGGGGCACCCCCGCCGCCTGCAGATCGGCCACCACGGCGTCGGTCAGCAGGGCGTCCTCGCCCGCGGTGCGCGGGAACCGGCCGTGGCCCAGCCCCAGCACGAAGACCCGCTCGAAGTCACCGCCCAGCAGGGCCATGGGCTCGGCGACGAGCACGGCGGGATCGCTCAGGCGCCCCTGCGAGGCCGGCTGGCGGGCGAGGGCGTCCAGCAGCTCACCGGTGGCGGCCCGCAGGCTCAGGTGCGGGGCCACGTCGGCCCCCGCCCAGGCCTCGAGCACGGCGAGCACCCGCTGGGTGTCGGGGCCCGGGCGCAGCCACGCCCCGACGAAGGCCCGCCAGCGCCCGGCGTGCCCCGCCAGGCTGTCCACCTGATCCAGGGCGGCCCACTCCACCTCGCACACGGCGATGGCCTGCCGCAGCGACGCCCCGGCGGCGACATCGTCGGGCCGCTCGGGGTCCACCGCCGCCACCCAGGCGTCCAGGGCGGGGCCCAGGCCCTCGCCCCCGCCGGCGCCGCAGCTCGCCAGGATGCGCCGCCAGCGGCCGCGGCCCTGGGCGCCGTCGGCCCCCAGGCGCCCGCTCAGGCGCAGGCTGGGGTGGCGCAGCAGCTCGTACCAGTCGCTCAGCGTGCGGGCGCCGGCGGCCATCTGCAGCCACAGGGCGAGCAGGCGGGCGGCGGGGGTGCGCGACAGGGGCGGGCCGGTCAGCCAGGTCGCGGGGACCCCGGCGCGGGCCAGCGCGGCCGCCAGCGGCTCCGCCGGATCGGCGTCGGGCAGCGCCACGGCGATGCGATCCAGCGCCACCCCGTCGCGCACGGCGGCGCGCACGGCGCGGGCGGCCTCGGTGGCGTCGCGCACGGGATCGGGCGTGCGCACGATCGCGACCCGCCCGTCATCGGCGATGGCCTCGCCCGTGGGCCCGAACAGGGCGGCCTGCAGCGCGCCCACGCTGCCCGCCCCGGGGGTCACCGGGGTGCACGGGCTGTCGCCCGCGGCCAGCCACAGCCCATCGGGGGCCGGCGCGAGCTGTGCGAGGGGGGCCACCGCCAGCCGGTGCACCGCGCGGTGGCCCAGCCACGCCTGGCACAGGGCGAACACCCCCGCCGAGAGCGCGCGGTCGCCCAGCACCACCACGCCGCGGGCCTGGTTGGGCCGCGCCGACGGATCGGTCACCGCGGCCACCGCCGCGGCCGCCGCCTGGGCGCCCCCGAACAGCCGCGCCTCGGCCCGCTGGGCCTGCACGGCCGCCAGCAGGGTGGCCAGCGGCCCCAGCCGGTCGCCGTGGGCCGGCAGCGACTGCAACAGATCGGGGGTGGCGCCCGCGCCCTCCAGCCGCTCCAGGGCCCCCACGAGGGTGGCGCGCCAGCCGGGCCGGCCCAGGGCCTCGCCGTAGGGGCCCAGCGCGCCCGCGGCGCCCAGCCGCTGCACCTCGGCGCCCACGATGGCCCGCAGCCAGCCCGAGGGCTCGGGCCGCAGGCCCTGGGCCGCCAGCTGCGCGCCGCCCAGGGCCTGCGCCAGCCGCTCGGGGGTCAGGAAGTCGACGCGGATGAAGCCGCCGGCCCGCGCCAGGCTCTGCCGCGCGAGCTGCCCGTTGGCGGCCGAGGGGGTCAGCACCGCGATGGGCGCCAGGGGATCGTTGAGCTGCGTGCGCAGGGCCGCGATGGCCGACGCCAGCGCTTCGCCCAGGGAGAGGGGTGCCACGTTCACCTCGCTGTTGTGTTGCCCGCGGCCACCGTACGCCCTGGCGCCCGGGCGCTCAATGGGGGCGGCGGGCCCTCACACACCCGTTGGGGCCCGGGAGGTCAGCTTGACCACCGCCCCCAATGGGCCGACTATCAGGTTGAGGTGGCCGCGCTCGCGGCGTTAGCTTCCGCGCGCCGCAGGCGAGGGTTTTCGGCGGGCGGGATGGTCGAGCAGGCTGAGCGTCAGCCTGCCCCCAGCCCCTGGAGGACGCATGACCAAGCTTATCCGCTACATCGTAGTGGCGCTGGCCATCAGCGCGCCGGGGCATGGGGCGAAGCCGAAGACGCCCAGCGAGCGGGCGCGTGCCTGTACCTCGGGCGAGACCGATGTGTACGACGTGGTCGCGCGGCTGCGCCGGGCGCTGCTCGGGCCGCTGAGCGCGCTGGCCGAGCTGATGGCCGAGGCCGAGAACCTCGAGGACCTCGACGAGATCATCGGGGAGCTGACCGAGAACGCCGAGATCGTGCGCGCCGCCCTCGTGATGGGCGCCGCGGCCCTCACTGTGGCCGACGGTGGCGCGGGCGAGGTGCTGGACCAGCAGGCGGGTGAGCTCAACGCGGCCGAGGGGTTGGCGCAGGACGTGCGGGCCGCGCTGGCTCGCCTGGCGCGCCGGTCGGTGGCGTTGGTCGGTCAAGACAGCGGGCCGCCTGTGGGCGCCACGGCGGGCGAGGCCGATCTCGACCGCGCGCTGGAGGAGTTCATGGCCGTTGGGCGCTCGCCCTTCGCGCCGCGGGGCGATCGCTGGTTCACCCAGGGCGTGCTGCGGCTGGTGGTGTGCGCCATGGGCCACCTCGCGCTCGACATGGCGGTGCTCCCGGCCTGGATTGACGCGGCGACGTTGGATGAGTTGGCGCTCAAGGCCGTTGAACGCGCCGAGGCGGGCTTGGACCTGCTGCTCGATCCGGCGCGCCCCGATCGGCGCGTCGCCGACGCCGCGCACGCGCACGTCATCGCGCTGGTGGGGACTGCCCAGCGCGGCGCGTCGCACCCGCTGTTTGACGATGAGACGGCCGGGTGAAGACCCCGCGGTGCTTCTGGATCGCGGCGGTCGGTGCCGGCAAGTCCGAGCGGCCCGTCATCGCCCTGCACGACGAGCCTGGGCGGTGGATCCTCGCGGCGACAGGCACCACCCAGGATCGCCCTGACCGAGAGCCCCCACCGCGCGTGCACGTTCGGGCCACCAGCCGATCCGGCAAGGCGCTTGGGCTGACCCGCGACACGTGGTTCGACCGCCTGAGCTTCACCGTCGACCTCCCCCCTCACCGCTTCGAGGGGCCGGGCCACTTCGTGTCGGGTGGCCTGGCGGGCCAGCTCATCGATCTGTTCCAGGCGTGCGTTGAGGCGCGGCTCGTCGAGCCCAAGCTGATCGAGTTGGCCCCGCACCTGGCAGGCGCCGCTGAGTAGATCCCCGGTGAGCCCAACCGGCGGCGCAGCATCTGCACGGCCGCGGCGCCACCCAGCGATCAGGCAGAGCCAGCCAGCAAACGGTTGATCAGCACCGCCTTGGGGCCCGACTGCGTCTCGTGGTGGTAGCCGCGCCCCTCAGCCCCACCTGTGGTCCAGGTCCTGTGTCGTCGCCCGACGGAATGCTGGGCGCTGTCGATCCCTATGGATAGCCAAGAAGGTGCATTGCCGTGCCCCCGTGTGCCCACTTGGTGGCCGGCAGCGGGCCCCCTGACCAGGCCCCTGTGAACGGGCGCGTCGTTGCGTCAAGGCGGTCAGGCCCGGCGGGTTGCGGTCCTGCACAGGCGCCCCGGGCGGCCCCCATCGGACAGCCCGTGCCCCGGCGCATCGGCTCTGGCATGCTGCCCCCATGAGTGACACCCCCTCCCTGATCGAGCGCCTGCCCTCTGGGCCGGTGGACGCCGACACGCTGCTCGAGATCTTCATCGACTGGACCACCGACCGGGGCCTGAGCCTGTACGAGGCGCAGGAAGAGGCGATCCTGGAGGTCATGGCGGGCAAGCACGTCATCCTCAACACGCCCACGGGCTCGGGGAAGTCGCTGGTGGCCCTGGCCATGCACTTCTACGCCTTCGCCCGCAGCCGGCGCTCGATCTACACCAGCCCCATCAAGGCGCTGGTCAGCGAGAAGTTCTTCGATCTGTGCGGGGTGTTCGGCGCCGAGCACGTCGGCATGATGACGGGCGACGCGAGCATCAACCACCGCGCGCCCATCCTGTGCTGCACCGCCGAGATCCTGGCCCAGATGGCCCTCACCGAGGGCGACGCGGCCAACGTGCACGCGGCCATCCTCGACGAGTTCCACTACTACGGGGACCGCGACCGCGGGATGGCCTGGCAGGTGCCGCTGCTGACCCTCACCCAGACCACCTTCATGCTCATGAGCGCCACCCTGGGCGAGACGCGGCACATCGCCGAGGCGCTGGAGGCCCGCACGAGGCGGCCGGTGGCCCTGGTGCAGTCGGTGCAGCGCCCGGTGCCGCTGGAGTTCACCTACAGCGAGGAGCCGCTCATCGAGAGCATCACCGAGCTGGTCGAGGGCGGGCGCGCGCCGCTGTACGTGGTGAACTTCAGCCAGCGCGAGGCCGCCGAGCTGTGCGGCACGCTGATGAGCACCAACTGGTGCAGCAAGGACGAGAAGCAGGCGTTGGCCCAGGCGCTGAAGGGCACCCGGTTCGACAGCCCGTACGGCAAGGACGTGTCGAAGTTCCTGCGCCACGGCGTGGGCGTGCACCATGCGGGCCTGCTGCCCAAGTACCGCACGCTGGTGGAGTCGCTCGCGCAGCGCGGCATGCTCAAGATCATCGCCGGCACCGACACCCTGGGCGTGGGCATCAACGTGCCCATCCGCACGGTGCTGTTCACCCGGCTGACCAAGTACGACGGCCGTAAGACCCGCGTGCTGACGGTGCGCGACTTCAAGCAGATCGCCGGCCGCGCGGGGCGCAAGGGCTACGACGACAGGGGCTGGGTGGTGTGCCAGGCGCCCGAGCACGTGGTCGAGAACAAGAAGATCGAGCGCAAGGCCGGCGACGATCCCAAGAAGCTGCGCAAGCTCAAGCGCAAGAAGCCCCCCGAGGGCTTCGTGCACTACGACGCCGAGACGTTTGAGCGGCTCAACGCCAGCGACGCCGAGCCGCTGGTGAGCCGCTTCCGGGTGGATCACGGCATGCTGATCAACCTGCTGCAGCGTACCGATCTGGGCAAGGGCGGCGGCTACCGGGCGCTGATGGATCTCATCGCGCTGGCCCACGAGCGCGACGGCCGCAAGACCCGCCTGCGCCGCGAGGCCAAGGCGCGCTTCCAGCAGCTCGAGGCCGCCGGGCTCATCGAGCGCACGCCCCGGGCCCGCGGCCGCGGCCGCGACGTGCGGGTGGCCGGCGAGCTGCAGGACGACTTCAGCGTCTACCACAGCCTGTCGCTGTTCATGATCCACGCCATCGGGCGGCTGCCGCTCGACCCGCCGCGGGACTACGCGCTGTCGGTGTGCACCCTGGCCGAGAGCATCTTGGAGGACCCCCGGCCGATCCTCATGCGCCAGCAAGACAAGCTGCGCCGCGAGAAGATCGGCGCGCTCAAGGCCGAGGGCGTGGAGTTCGACGAGCGCATCGAGATCATCGAGCAGATCACCTGGCCCATGCCCGACGCCGAGCAGATCTTCGAGGCCTTCGACGCCTACGCCACCACCCGCCCCTGGGTGCGCGGGGTGGAGCTGCGGCCCAAGAGCATCGTGCGCGACATGTACGAGCGCTTCACGAGCTTCAACGAGTACGTGACCTTGTACGGCCTGGAGAAGGGGGAGGGGGTGCTGCTGCGCCACCTCAACCAGGTCTACAAGGTGCTGCTGCGCTCCGTGCCCGAGGCGCTCAAGACCGACGAGGTCATCGAGCTCATCGGCTGGCTGCGGGCCACCCTGCAGCGGGCCGACTCCAGCCTGCTCAAGACGTGGCAGGCCATGAAGGACGGCACCGAGATCCAGTACGACGCGCTCGACGAGGCCGACGAGGTGCTCGACGTCGCGGCGTCGCCCAAGAGCTTCAAGGCGCTCATCCGCGCCGAGGTGCACCAGATCCTGCAGGCCCTGGCGCGGCTCGACTACGACGAGGCGGTCTACAGCGTCCGGCAGCTGCCCGACGACGAGTGGACCGCCGAGCGCTTCGCCGAGGCCATGCGGGGCTACTGGAACGTGTACGACACCCTGCGGGTGGATCACGAGGCGCGCTCGCCCCGGCTGACCCTCATCGAGGAGACCGGGCCGCGGCAGTGGCGGGTGCGCCAGACCATCCTCGACCCGGACGACGACCGGTTCTGGTACCTGGAGGGCCAGGTGGATCTGCGGGGCATCCGGCAGCCCGACGGGCCCCTGCTCGCGCTGGTGGATCTGCGCGGCTGAGGGCAGGCGCGGCCAGCATTTGGCGACGGCGGCGCAACAGGTGCGTGGGCGCGGCGTCCCCCGCGGGACGACACGAGCTGGAGGCGGGCGTTCGATGGCGACGGGGCGAGACGACAGCGGATCGAGCGGGGCGGCCCAGGGCGAGCCCCCAGGGCACACCAGCCTGGCCTGGCTCGACGGCCTGAGCGTGGACGAGGCGCAGATCGCCGAGACGGTGCGCGCCGTGGTGGACGCCGGCGACACCGTGGGCCGGGTGGCGGGGCCGGCGCTCAACACCCTCATGGAGGGCCGCGCGGTGCTCCACCGGCCCGCCACGGAGCGCGGGGTGTCCCTGGGCGAGGTGCTGGGCACCGGCGGCATGGGCGAGGTGCGCCAGGGCTTCCAGCCCACCCTGCGCCGGCCCGTGGCGGTCAAGCAGCTGCACGGCCAGAGCGCCGAGGGGGTCACGCAGCTGCTGCGGGAGGCCTGGATCGCGGGCTTCCTGGAGCACCCGAACATCCTGCCGGTGCACGACCTGGCGGGCTCGGCCGACTCGCCGCTGATGGTGATGAAGCTCATCGAGGGCGTGCCCTGGAGCGAGGCCCTGCACGACCCCCGGCTCGCCACGGGCGACGCCGCGCCCAGCGATCCCATCCAGTGGCAGCTCGACGTGCTGCTCGACGTGTGCCGGGCGGTGCGCTTCGCCCACGCCCGCGGGGTGGTGCACCTGGATCTCAAGCCCGCGAACGTGATGCTCGGGCCCTTCGGCGAGGTCTACCTGGTGGACTGGGGGCTGGCGGCGACCTACCGCCCCGACGCCCCGGACTGGCTGCCGCGGGTGTCCGAGATCCAGGGCCTGATCGGCACGCCGGCCTACATGGCCCCCGAGCAGGTCAGCGTGGCGCCGGGGGCCATCGGCCCGCGCACCGACGTCTACCAGCTGGGGGGCGTGCTCTACCACGTGGTCACGGGCCAGCAGCCCCGGCAGGGCTCGCCGCTGAAGGCCGCGCTGATGGCCAGCCGGGGCGAGCTGCCCGACCTGTCGACCATGCCCCGCGGCCTGGCCGAGGTGTGCGCCAAGGCGCTGGCCCCCAACCCCGACGACCGCTACCCCGACGCGGCGGCCTTCGCGGCGGCCGTCGAGGGCTACCTGCGCCACCGCCACGCCCAGCGGCTCACCGACGAGGCCCACGAGCGCCTGCGCCAGCTCCGCGACACCCCGGCCGAGGCGGTGGTCACCCTCGAGCAGCTCGCGACGGAGTGTGGCTTCGCTTTCGATCAGGCCCTGCAGATCTGGCCCGAGAGCGAGGCCGCGCAGGCGGGCCGGCTGGCCCTGGTGACCTGGCAGGTCAAGCGGGACCTGGCCCTGGGCGCCCCCGAGGCCGCGGAGGCGCGGCTGGCGCGGCTCGGCGGCGACGTCCCCGAGGCGCTGATCACCCTGGTGGCCGAGGCGAAGGCCGAGCGCGCCGCCCGCGAGGCCGAGGCTGAGGCCCTGCGCAGCGCCCACGACGTGGAGTCGGGCCGCAAGGAGCGGGTGGCGTGGCTGTGGGGCATCGGCATCGCCTGGATCGTGTGGAACGCCGCCTGCGGGCTCATCGATCGGCACGTGCGCGCCTTCGACTACCCCACGCTGCTGGGCATGTCGACCAGCACGCTCGCCTTGTACCTGCTGGGGCGCCGCCTCTCGCGGCCGCACCTGGCCGACACCGAGTTCAACCGGCGCGCCGTGGCGCTCATCGGCGTCGGCCTCGGGATCATCGCCTTCTTCTGGTACCTGGGCTGGTCGGTGGGGCTGTCGCCCCGCTACACGGTGGCCTTCTCGAGCACCCTCTACCTGCTCTTCGCGGGCATCATCACGGTGTTCCTCGACAGCCGCCTGTGGCGGGTGGTGGCGGTGGAGATCGCGGTGGTCATCGGGGCGGGCCTCGCGCCCGACTACGCCTTTGAGTGGGTGGGCCTGGCCGGCGCCGCCTGCGCCCTCGGGGCGGTGTGGCTCTGGCGCCAGCCGGCCCGCCGGCAGGGGGCCTGACCGCCCCGACGGGCCGCGCCCAGGCGCCCCGTGATCCCGCCCACCGGCCGCCTCGCCCGCCCGGCGGGCCACCCGGGCGGCGGGGGGGCGGGCCCGCAACCCCCTGCGCTCCGGGGCCTCAGCGGCGCGAGGGCGGCGTGTTTTGAGCCCGAATTGTCTTTGTGCTAGGCTTTCGGCCCCCGTGAGCGCCGTGGCGGCGCGTCCCGGAACCACGTCCGTGAGGTATCATGAGCGAGCACCAGGCCGTCGAGCAGTCCACCGAGTCCCCCGCCGTCGAGATCAGCGAGGCGCCGGTTGTTGAGCAGGACACCGGCGCGGTCATTCAAGCCGCGAAGGCGGCGGCCGCCCCCCAGCTGGATGAGTACGAAGAGCCCGTCTACACCTTCGACGTCGAGGTCGGTGGCGAGACGCTGAACTTCGAGAGCCGCGAGGCCGCCGTGGCCCACGCCAAGGCCGAGACCGACGGCAACGAGCGCACCGCGTTCTTGATCCGCAACGACGAGCGCCTGCGCATGCAGTTCCGCGAGGGCGCGCTGTTCGACTACGTCCTCGAGACCCGCAAGGGCCGCTCCATCTGAGAGGGCCGGCCCGCTGGGCCCCCGATCCCACCTGCGCGCGGGGCGTCGCCGGTCGACCCCCTTTCGCTCCTGTGCCCATCGCGCGCACACTCTCCGCTTTGACGTTCCGACTGGACGATGAGCCGTCCCCGCTGGGGGCAAGGGAGTGCTGCCATGGGCGCGCTGAGCGAGAAGCTGTTGGGAGACACCCGGGCCAAGGTCGAGGCCGACTGCGCCCGGGTCATCGAGGACGAGGTCGCCGACAAGCGCGGCGCCACGGGCCTGGCCGTCAAGGCCGCCTTCAAGATGATCAAGGCCTTCAAGCGCGACATCGTGCCGGACGCCGTGCACCACCTGCTGCCCGACTTCGTCGCCCAGCTTGAGCCCATCTACGCCGAGTTCTTGAGCGGTGGCACGGGCGACATCGCCGGCTACACCACCCGCAACGGCGAGCGCATCGCCGAGGCCCTGCTCGGCATCACCGATCAGCGCGCGGAGAGCAGCAAGCACACGACCCTGGTGAAGGCGTACAAGCGCCTGCGCCCCCAGGGGAAGAAGCACGTGCTGGCCGCCATGCCCCGCGTGGGCGCCATGTTGGCGGCCAACGGCTGCTGAGGCGGCGGGCGGCGCGCCGCCCTGGCCTCCCCGGCCTGGTCCACCCATCTGCTGCAAGAGGAGCCCGCCTGTGTCGATGCAAGACGGCGTCCCGGTCACCCTGAGCCCCTTCGCCGCCGCCGCGGCCGGCAGCGACGCGCTGCGGTCCACCGGCCGCGACGGCCTGACCTACTTCGGGCGCTTCGGCGTCGACGAGGCCCTGCTGCGGGCGGCCTTCGACAAGGCCCTGAGCCGCGGCGCGGACTGGGCGGAGCTGTTCTTCCAGCAC
>JAUHVS010000863.1 GCA_030424955.1 bacterium
TCTTTCCATCATCAGCTTCGATAACACGCCCGTCGTGCGCTTCACCCAGCCCGAGTGGCTGTCGAAGGCGCTGCCCGGCGAGGCGACCCCCGTCATCCTCGACAAGGCCTACGTCGATCCCGAGGCGGATCAGCTCAACCGGCTGGCGGGCGAGCTCATCGCGCTGCGGATGACCGTCGACTTCAACGCCATGGGCCTGCTGGGCACGGCCTCGCTGGCGGACGCCATCGTGGTGGTCGGGCCGCTGGCAGAGCTGTCGGTGGTCGAGGTGCTGGAGATGGGCGAGTGGGCCCTGGGCGGCTTCACCGACAAGATGGAGCGCCGCGGCCTGGACCTGAACGGCCTGACCGAGGCCCTGGTGGTGGTCAACCACATGGCCCCTGACTGCCAGGCGCCCAGCGACCTCGCCCGCGTGGCCGCGCCCCGCTGACCTCGGCCCACGCGCAGCCCGCCTGGCCGGCCTCTGGCGTCGGGCGCAGGCATCGGCCAAGATGCCGCCATGCAAGTTGTGCTGGTCAACCCCCTCATCCCGCCCAACACCGGCTCCATCGGGCGCCTGTGCGCCGCCACCAACACCGAGCTGGTGCTGGTGGAGCCCTTGGGCTTCAGCCTCGAAGACCGCTACCTGAAGCGGGCCGGGCTCGACTACTGGCCGTGGATCAAGAAGCAGATCGTGCCCGACTGGCGCCCGGTCTTCGCTGGCCCGGGTCGCACCTGGTTGTTCACGGCCCGGGCCGAGCGGCTGTACTGCGACGTGGCCTTCGGCCCCGAGGACCGCCTGGTCTTTGGCCGCGAGGACACCGGCCTGGGCGATGACGTCTTGGCGGCGGTGCCCGCCAGCCAGCACCTGCGCATCCCCATGCCCAACCCCAACGTGCGCAGCATGAACCTCGCGCAGTGCGCAGCCATCGCGCTGTTCGAGGCGCGCCGCCAGCTGGGCTGGCTGCACACCCCCCCCGACGGAGAGACCCCATGATCACGCAGCACAAGAGCGCCCAGGCCTGGCTGGAGGAGGCCGACGGCGAGCTCGCCCGGGCCGGCGAGGCGTGGCGCGGTGGGAACGCGGGCAAAGGCCGCGTGGGCTCGCGGCGGGCGGCCGGCATGGCCCTGAAGGCCTGGCTGACCCTGGGGGTGGGCGGGGAGGGCTACGGCACCTCGTTCATGCACCACCTGAACGCGCTGGCGGACGACGCCAGCCAGCCGGCGGCCCTGCGTGAGGCGGGCTGGCGGCTGGCGGCGCGGAAGACGCCCGAGGGCGGGTTCTCGGCGCCGACCCCCGCGACGCTGACCCCCATGGACGACGCCGCGCTCATCATGGGCTGGTGCCGCGCAGCCACGAGCAGCTGACCGGGCGTTGAGGCGGCCGCCTGGGGTCGGCGGCAGGCCCCACGTCGGCGCCTCGTTCTGGCGCCCTGCGCGAGGGGGAGCCGCCGGCTATCGGGCGGGGTGGTCGAACACCGCCGGGGCCTTGGTGCGGTAGCGCCGGTCCACATCATCGAGCAGATCCAGCATCAGGGCCTCGTAGGCGGGGCCGCCGGGCTCACCGTCGCGCCCGGCGGGGTGGGTCGTGTAGAAGCCGCCGCGCTTGCACTCCGCCTCGTCGTCCTGGGCGGGGTCGCCCATGCAGCCGCCATCGTCCAGATCCACCAGCCCGTCGCGATCGTTGTCGACGCCGTCGCTGCAGCGGGACGGCCGGCTGCCGTCCTCGCCGGGGGTGTCGCTGCGCGCGCACTGCGGATCGGGCGGCCCGCAGTCGGGCCAATCCACCGGACAGCACCAGGCGCTGTCGCCCGCGGCGCGGCAGGCGTAGCCGTCGTCGCAGTCGGGGGCGCCCAGATCGCACACCCGACGCTCGGCGCTCGCCGCGTCCAGGGCGCCGTCCCCGTCGTTGTCGACGCCGTCGTTGCACTGCCGCAGCACCGTCCGGCCGCAGGCGCCGTCGGGGTAGACCAGGATGGCCTTCTGCCAGGCGCCGCGGGTCATGGCCCCGGCCAGCAGCGCGCCCGCCACCGGCAGGTCGTCGGGCGCCTGCCCGTAGCCGTGCAGCAGCAGGGTGACCGGGTAGCGGGCGTCGGCGTTCTCGGGCAGGTCGTAGCCGGGGGGCATGGTGACCACGTAGCGGGCGGTGCGCCCGGTGCGCGGTGAGGTGTAGAGCACGTC
>JAUHVS010000085.1 GCA_030424955.1 bacterium
GCACGTCGCGGACCGTCACGCGGAAGGTGTCCTCAGCGCTGGAGTCCTCGTCTTCGGCGATCAGGCGCACGTCAAACTCGCCGGACGCCTCGAAGCGGTGTTGCACCCGGCGCGCGGCAGGGTCGTTGACGTTGTTGATGACCAGGGGGGCGCTGCCATCGCCAAACTCGAAGGTCAAGCGTCGCAGGGGATCGGCCACACCGCCGGGGATGGTGTTGGTGGCGTCGAAGGTGAAGAAGTCACCCTCGTTCCCGATGGCCTGGCCGACGAAGTTGACCTCGGGCTGCAGGTCGCGGATGGCGACGTCGAAGCAGCTCTCCACCTGATCGTCCTCGTCGGCCACCTGCACGCACACCTCATAGGGGCCACCCTGGCGGTGCTCGGTGTCTTCGGCGTAGGTGTGGCGCGGGTTGCGATCCAGGCCGTTGATGGGCTGGGAGCCGTCGCCGAACTGCCAGCCGATGTCCGAGATGGCGTCGGCGGGGCTGCCCGGCACGGCCTCGACGAAGAAGCGGACCGGCTGGCCCTCAATCAGGTTCTCGGGGTCAAAGGCGCCCGCGCTCCGGATCGTGGGCTCGACGTCGGTGATGGTGACCGTCCGCGTGCAGGCGGTGACGCTGTCGGCGTCCTCGACCCGGAGCGTGACGGTGTACTCGCGCGCCTCATCGAAGAGGTGGCTCGCCCGGATCTGCTCAGCGCCGCGCTGCGGGAACATGCCGTCGCCGAAGTCCCAGTCGTAAGCGATGATCGGGTCGGAGGGGTGGCCCGGGGCGCTCGCGCTGCCGTCGAACTCGACCAGCTCGCCCTCGACGCCGACGTAGGCGGCGCCGCCGTTGCCCAGGTCGCAGGTGGGGCTGACGTCGGCGACGGAGACCGTGGCGGTGTCGAACTCGACGGTGCCGTTGCCCGCGGTGATCCGCAGCAGCACTCGGAACTCACCGTCGCCCGTCAGCGCGGTGTCGAAGGGCACGGTCTCGGCTGCAGCCGCGTCCCCGACGACGTCGAAGTCGCCGTCCTCGTTGAGGTCCCAGGCGTACTCCACGATCCCGCCTTGCTCGATGGGATCGGCGAAGCTGTCCGCCGCCGAGAGCTGAAGCACCTCGCCCTGCGTGCCGGAGTAGGGGCCGCCGGCGTCGGCCACCGGGCGATCGATGATGGTGAAGTTGAGCTGAGCCGAGGCGACGGGGGCCCCGCCGCCGCAGGCGAACACGTCGACCCGGGCCACGTTGGCGCCGTCGCCAGCGCCGGTCGCCGGCACGTCGACCAAGAACCCGATCGGCGCGGCGGCGGCGCCGCCGGTCACCGTGATGCGCTCGGCGCGGCCGCGGCGCAGCGACTCGAGGAGCAGGCCCAGGTCGACCTTCGCGATCGCGCCCGCCAGCTCCGCGTTGATGATGCGGATCGCCTCTTGGGTGGTCACGGCGTCGATGTTGACGACGTCCGCGGCGTTGAACGTGATGGTCTGCTCGGGCGCGTCGCCCACCCGCACGGTGAGGGTCATGCCGTCTTCGAGATCGTAGGGCCCGATGGGCGCCAGCAGCCGGGCGGGCTCGCTCTGGAGCGTGGCGCCGGGGATCAAGATGAAGGGCTCCTCATCGGCGACCTGCAGGGTCGCGTCGACCCCGTCGAAGCAGCCGCGCTCCGCCTGGATGCTGTAAGCCACCGCGCCCTTGCCGAGCTGATCGCCGGGCTCGATGAGGTTCTCAGGCGCCAGCACGCAGCCCTCGAGGCCACAGCGGTAGCCGTTCAGCTCCACTGTGACGCTGCCGGGCTCCGGCGCGGTGGTGGTCTGGAACGACACCAGCTGCGCGTTGCCGCAGGCGTCCTGGACCTGGATCGCCTGCGTGATCGTGCAGCCGTCGGTGGACGACTCGACGGACAAGAGCTGCGGGTTGGGGTCCTGCCCGTCGACGATCTGACCGGGGAAGTCGTTCTGGAGGTCGGGCGGGGCGTCGAGGCAGCCGGACGCGGCGTCCAAGAAGGCCTGATCGAACTCAACGAGCGGGACCTCGCGGTCCAGCTGGAAGGCGACGCTGTCGGTCACGGTGGTGCCGCCGGCCGTCGCCGAAATCTGGAAGACCTTGAGGCGGTTGTCCCGGACGGCGTCGCCGCCGAACCCGAACTCGTCCGTCTCTTCGGGCACGCCGGCCGCGGCCGGCTCGTAGAAGCTGTCGTAGGTCTGGAGCTCGCCCTTCAGCTGGCAGCTGCCCTCAAAGCAGGCCTGCTCCGGGCTGCAGTCGGCGTCGTCTTCGCACCCGCACAGGCCGTCCATGCCGCACGCCTGGCCTGCCGCGCAGGCGGCGTCGGCGTCGCAGCCGCAGCGCCCGTCGCCCAGGCAGCGCGCGCCGGGGCCACAGTCGGCGTCTACGCTGCAGCCGCACTTGTTGTCGACGCAGGCCTGGCCGTCCCCACAGTCGGCGTCGGCGAAGCAGCCGCAGACGCCCGCAGGGAAGCACTGGCCGCCCGGACCGGCGGCGCAGTCAGCGTCGATCTGGCAGGGGAAGTCAGCCGGCGCCGTGCCCAGCGCCTGGGGGCTGAAGATCGAGACGCTCACCTGGAGATCGCGGCCCTGGGCCTCGGACAGGCGGACTCGAGCGAAGACATCGCGGGCGGCGGGTTGCACCTCGCCCCCGATGATCCCGCCGGCGAAGACCTCGTCGCCGTTGTTGTAGCACTGCCCCGGCTGTGGGGAGAGAATCTCAAGCTGAGGCTGCGCCAACGCAAACGCTGGCGCCATCAGCGCGAGCACCCCTAGCCCTGCCTTCCACATCTTCATGTGCCTTCGCCATCCGTCGCGGAGAACCGGCTGGAGCCTAACCCGCAGCCAGGGGGCGAGCCAAGCCGTTCCGCAGACTTGGCGGCGTCCACCGCTTTTTGCGACGGCGGTTGTCTTTCGTCTCTGGCATTCCGTAGCATCGGCCCGCGACGTCTTGGGGAGAAGTTTGATGCGCGCATGGCAACTTGCCCGGGTGGCATCCTTCGGGGTGACGCTGGCCCTCTTCGGTTGCGACAGTGGCGGCGATCCGACGCCGACCGTCGACGCGTCCGGGGGGACGGGCGGCGACGACATGGGCCAAATGGACGCAGCCGGTGGCGTGGGCGGCGGTGACGCCGACATGGGCGACATGGGGGGCGCCGGCGGCGGCGGCCCGTGTGCCTGTGGAGAGGCCTGCGCCGAGCCCGACTGCGTCGAGGCTCAGCCCTGCACGGGCGACGTCGAGTGTCAAGGCAGTCGCATCTGTGAAGGCGACACCTGCGTGGCTGGCTGCGCCGATGACGCGGCGTGCGCCGGGAGCCCTGACGCGCCGTTCTGCATTGAGGGCCGGTGCGGCAACTGCGCCTCCGACGACGACTGCTTTGGCGCCTCGACCTGCGGCGCGGATCGCCGCTGCGTGGCACCCGATCGCTGTACCGCGAGCCGCGAGTGCTTGGACGAGGTGTGCGACTTCACGACAGGCGACTGTCAGCCGGCGTTCGACTGCCGCGACGAGGGCAGCACCTGCCCCGGGCGGTTTGCCTGTCAGGCGGACTCCGGGGTCTGCCGCCCCAACGTGGACGACACCTGCGCGGACAGCGAGGAGTGCCCCTTCGGCCAGGTCTGCGTCGAGGTGGGTCGCGACATGCTCTGCGGGACCTGCCTGGTCGACGGCGACTGCCCCGGGCGTCAGACCTGCATGAGCGACGTCGCCGGCAACCGCTGCGTCGAGGCGGCTGTGTGCGACCTGGACGACGACTGCATCGGCGGCCGGGTCTGCGACGGCGGCACCTGCGCGCCGGCTCAGTGTGTGGATGATCCCTTCGCCGGGAACGACGCCCCCGGGACCGCCCGTCGCCTGGACGGCGATCTCGTGTTCCGCGGGCTGATGAGCTGCGGGCCCGACTGGTACGTCTTCACGTTGCCGGCCAACACGGTGGGCGCCGTGGTGCTGCGCCAGCGCGACCGCGACGTTGACCTGGACCTGGCGCTGGCCAGCGCTGACGGTCGCATCATCGAGCGCGCGTCGACCGGGCAGGCCACCGAGTCCCTGGTGATCACGCCGTCAGCCAGCGAGCGTGAGGTCGTGATCGCGGTCCTGCAGAATGGGCCGACCTCGTCTGGCGCGTACGACCTTGAGGTGAGCTTCAGCAGCGCGAACGATGGCTGCCTCGACGACGCCTTTGATGTCGGAGCCGGGGACGACGCGCTGGCGACGGCGCGCTATGTGCGCGGCCCGGTGGATCCTGCCTTTGGCGTGGCCGGCGTGTCGGGGCGCATCTGCGCGGGGGACGTGGACTGGATCTGCTTCTCCATCCAGGGCCGCGAGACCTTCACCGCCACGGCGGCCGTGGTCGGCAGCGCCGTGCTGACGGCGGCCCTGGTGGCGGCGGACTCGCCGGATCGCGTCGAGGCCTCGGGGACCTGGGGTGGCGCCGAGCCGATGGATATCGAGGCCAGCCTGGCCACGGGCGTGTACTGCCTGCGGGCGACGGCGGCTGAGGGCAGCGCCGCCTATACCTTCGACCTCAATGCGTTCACCAGCGCCGTGCGCAACATGTGCCGGCTTGAGGAGCCGCTGCTTTCGGCGGGGGAGACCGAGGCCACTGTGGACGGCGAGCTGCCGCGCCCGGCCAACAACAGCACCAGCCCGGCTTGTGCCGGCGGCGCCGCCAACGGCGGCGAGGTGGCGTACACCGTCGAGGTTGACGGGCCGCGGCTGCTGACGGCGCGGGTCACGGGCCTCGGCAGCGGGACGCTGGGCGATCCGGTGCTGAGCGTGCGCGGAGGCTGCACGGTGGCGGCCAGCGAGCTGGGCTGCGCGACAGGGTGGTTCGATCCCGACGATGCGTTCCTGCCCCGCCCGAACCCGGCACAGGTTCGCGTGGCGCTGCCCGAGGCGGGGACCTACTCCCTGATCGTCGACGGCATCGAGACGGGCAACGACGCCACCTACCGGCTGGCGGTTGAGACCACCGGGCTGGCGGCGCCGCCCGAGAACGACAGCTGTGAGATGGCCGAGCCGGTCGTGCTGGACGCGGGCCGGACCGAGCTCTCGGTCAACCTCGACCAGGCGAGCGACAGCGTCTACGGCTGCTTCGGCGGCGGCGGCCCCGATGGGGTGTTCGCGGTCACCTTGGAGAGCGACGCGTGGGTGTCTGTGCGGGCCTTCAGCCAGCCCTCGGGCTTTGCGGTGGGCGCCTACCTGGTGCAGGGCTGCGGCGGGATGAGCCCGATGGCCTGCGGCCTGGGCTTTGAGGCCCAGGTGCCGGCGGGCGAGTACTTCCTGGTGGTCGATGGCGTCGACAGCAACGCCCGCGGCCGCGCAGTGCTGGATGTCGAGGTCACCCCGGTCGGCGCCCCGCCGGCCAACGACGTGTGCGCGGACGCCAGCCCGCTGGTGGGGCCCGCGGGCGCTGTGCAGGGGAACACCAGCGCGGCGGCCGACGACTACCAGTTGGCCGACAACAACCGGTGCACCGGGCATGACTCCCGGGGTGGGGATGTGGCCTACCGCCTGCCCGTGACCGCGGGCCAGCGGGTGTTCGTGGACGCCACGCCTGAGGGTGGCTGGGACCTGTCGCTGTACGTGACGGCGGACTGTGGCGCGCCCCTGGGCCAGTGCGAAGGCAGCGATGGGGCGCTCACCGAGAGCGTCGTGTTCGTGCCCGAAGCGGACGGTGAGCTGTTCGTCGTGGTCGACGGCTCCGCGGGCGAGTCCGGCCCCTTCACGCTGTCGTGGGGGCCTGCTGAGTGCGCGGGCGACGCCGACTGCGGCGCCGGGGCGTGCGTCGACCACGCCTGCCAGCCGGCGCCCTGATCCGGCCCGGGGGGCGTGCCCTCCGCTCATCTGCCTTCATCGCCCGTGAGACGCCAGCCGCTGGGCGCCCGGTCGCCCCGGCGACGCGGTGTGTGAGGAGACTGCCATGAATCGTCTGATTGTCCCGCTCGCCATCGTGGGGATGCTGGCGCTGGTCTTCGCGATCATCGGCGACGTGGGCTTCCGGGACCACGCGCTGCCGGACGCCGGCGCTGTGGTGGACGCCGCCCCACCACCGCCACCGCCACCGCCGCCGCCGCTGCCCATGGACATGGGGCCAGCGGTGGACGTGGGGGTGCCCGACGGCCCGCCGTCGGTGGAGCGGTACTACGAGTACGGCGTGCTGAACCAAGACCCCAGCGTCTTGAAGTCGTTCCTCGGGCGCAACCGGTTCGAGCCCATCGAGTCGGACGCTGGGCCCGCGTTCAAGGATGATCTGGGCACACAGCTGACCTTTCGGGTGGAGGGCGGCCGCATCACGGGGGCGCGGGCCGACTTCGCCGAGAACAGCGCCAGCGCCACGCTGACGGGGCTGTCGTGGGTCTTCAGCTCGACCCGCGACCACATCCCGCTGCACTGGGAGTCCGACACCGAGCCGGGCAAGGCGTATGCGGGCTCCTGGCGCGACCGGTTCGGCCGCACCATCTACTATCGCGGCGCCTTGCACGGCGGGACGATGGAGATGCACGGGCCGGCGTGGATCGAGCTGTCGATGCGCCCCTTCGCGCCGGCGGCGCCGTGATGCCGGTCGGCCCGCTCGATCCCGCCTCGCTGGCCCCTCACTATCAGGCGTTCCTGCGGCCAGGCCGGGTGCTGCTCACGGGGCACTCCCACCAGGCGTGGCCCGACGTGGCGCGGGCCGCGATGCTGCAGGCGTTTGAAGATGCCGCGGCGCACGTGGACGACAAGTGGGCTGCGGTGATGGCCCGGGCCGATCGGGTGCGGGCGCATGTGGCCGACCTGCTGGGCGCGCGCGCCGATGAGGTGGCGCTGGCGGCCAACACCCATGAGCTGGTCAGCCGCTTTCTGAGCGCCCTCGATCTGCGGCGGCGGCCACACCTGGTCACGACCACCGGTGAGTTTCACAGCCTGCGCCGTCAGCTGCTGCGGTTGAGCGAGGCCGGGGTCGAGGTGACCTGGGTCGACGCCGAGCCCGCGGCCACGCTGTCGGCGCGGCTGGCCGCCGCCGTGCGCCCACAGACGGCGGCCGTGCTCGCCTCCAGCGTGCTGTTTCGTACGGCCACGGTGGTGCCTGAGCTGGCGGTGGCGGTGCGCGCGGCCCACGGCGTGGGCGCTCAGGTGCTGGTGGACGCCTATCACCACGTGTCGGCGATGCCGTTCTCGTTGGCGGCGCTCGGGCCCGACCCGGTGTTCGTGGTTGGCGGGGGCTACAAGTACGCCCAGTGGGGCGAGGGGTGCTGCTGGCTGCGGGTCCCCACGGGGTGCGCGCTCCGGCCGATCTACACCGGGTGGTTCAGCGACTTCGCCGGGCTCGCCGACGCGAGCGCGCATGGGCCAGTGGGCTATGGCGCCGACGGCGCGCATCGGTTCGCGGGGAGCACGTTTGAGCCGACCAGCGTCTACCGCGCGGCGGCTGTGTGCGACTTCTTCGCTGCCCACGGGCTGACGCCGGCGCGGCTGCGCGCCCTGAGCCTGGCGCAGACCGAGCAGCTGATCGCGGGCGTCGCCGACGTGCCAGGGGTTGCGCTGCTCACACCGCGGGCGCCGGCAGCGCGAGGGGCGTTCGTGGCGCTGCGCACGCCTCACGCGGGCGCGCTTGTGCCGGCGCTCCGGGCACGCGGGGTGTTCGTCGACGCCCGCGGCGACGTGCTGCGCATGGGGCCGGCCCCCTACCTGACGGCGGCGGACATCGACGGCGCGCTCGGCGCGTTCCGATCGGCGGTGGCGGCGCTGGCCTGAGGGCTGGCGGTGCCTGTGCGGCCGTTCCCGACCTGATTCGGCTGTGCTACGGTGGGCCGTTCATCCGTCCCAGGGGGGGGACCACCATGGACGACGAGCCGATCGTCGTCGATCCGGCTGAAGCCCGCTACGCGGTGCGCCGAGCCTTCACGGCCCTGGACGCGTCGCTCCGGCTGGGCAACCGCAGGCTCGGTGAGATGACCTTGGATCACGTGGTGGATGAGCTGGTGCTCGCCACGTCGCCCTGTGACCTCTCTTTGCATGTTGGCCCCAACGTCGTGACCTTGGACGGCACCGTCGTGCACGCGGCGGCGCATGTGGACGGCAACGTCGCAGGCCGGCTGTTCGGCGCGGGCGTGCGGCAGATCCACCTGCCCATCGGGGCGGCGCCGGATGGGCTGCGCGCCTTGGTGCAGCTGGTCATGGCCACCGACGGGCACGCCCTGGGCCGCGCGCTGCTGCAGGCGCCCGTCGGCCGCTTTGAGCGGGTGGACACCTGGTCCGAGCACCACCGCCGCCGGGCCAAGTCGTTCATGGGCCCCTACCGCGCGGTCCTGACCGAGCTCTTCCCGGGCGTGGCTGGCCCGCCGCCGCCCGAGCACCGCCACCGCGACACGTTGATGATGACCGAGGCGGTGCGCCGGGCGGAGGACGCCTTCTCAGCGGCCAACGCCGACGCCGACGTCGCGGGCCCACGGCTCGTGGCCGAGGCCCGCGTGGGCTGGACGGGGGGCAAGACGGGGCGCCACCTGGTCGACATGCTCGTGCGGCTCATCCTCCGCGATGGGCAGCCACTGTCGGTGTCGCAGGGGGCCGACGCGCTGCTCGGGGCCTTGCTGCTGCTTGGCGCGGACAACGACTGGCGTGGCATCGCAGATGGCTTGAGGGGGCTGGCAGATCTGGGCGATGCGGCGCTCGGGGGCGACAGCAAGGCGGTGGCTGGCCAGACGTTCATCGAGGCGAGCCTCGGTGCCCGGGCCGTGCGGGCGGTGGCCCGGGTAGCAGAGGTCGCGCCGCCGGACTTCATGATGTGGGCGCGGCACCAGTTCCACCACGCGGGGCGCCTGACCGCAGACAGCCTCGTGGGGGCCTTCGATGGGGTGACCTCGCCTGCCGGGCTGGGCTTCCTGCGGGACCTGATCAGCTGGCGGGATGATCTGACCACAGCCTGGTGGCTTGAGCGCGTGCAGGACGGCGCCCCGCACGTGGTGACCGAGGCGCTGGTGGCGCTGCAGCGGGTGGAGCTGTCGGCCCGGCAGCGCGAGACGCTGGCGTCGACGCTGAGCCACCCGAACGCCGACACCCGGTTGCGTGGCCTGCGGCTGCTGGGGCGCTCGATCACCCCCGAGATCCGGGCGGCGTTCCTGGGGTTGCTGACCGACGAGAGCTATCAGGTCCGGCAGGCCGTGCTCGCCCGCCTCGTGCACCTGGGGGACGCCCACTCGGCCTCGGCCATCGTGGCGGTGGTGCGCTCCGAGCAGTTCAACGAGTTCGACGAGGAGGAGCAGCGGCACCTCTTCGAGGCCCTGGCGCGGCTGGGGGGCGATCGGTACATCCGCGCGTTCCGAGACATCCTGAAGCTGGATGAGGGCGGCACGCGGCTGGGGCGGCTGTTTCGTCGCGAGCAGATCCCCGACGACCCCGTGCGGCGCGCCGCCCTGTATGGCCTGGCGGCGCTGGGCACACCGGACGCGATCCAGTCGCTGGAGCTGGTTGCCAAGCGGGGCCAGCGGCTGCTGGCGGATCTGGCGAGCCAGCTCTGCGGGGCCGCCACGAGCGGTCAGTTGCGCCACGACGCGCTGCTCTCGGTGGCGCCGAGCCGGATCGACGCGCCCCTCGAGACGCCTGCCCTCGATGATGCCGCGCAGGGCCTGATGGGGGACGGGCGGCTGTTTGAGCCGACGGACTACGGGCTGGCGCCCAGCGAGAGCCTCGAGATGCTGCTCCAGGGCTACCTGTCGGATGGGGCGGCTGGGCCAGTGTCGGTCGCCCCGCCGGCGCCCCCCCCATCGCCGCCTGTGGCGCCTTCGCTTCTGACGCCTGCGACCGCGACCGATGCGCCGACAGCAGACGATCTGCTGGTCGCTGCGGCCGACGGCGCGGCTGACCCGGCGGCGACGGCTGTGCCCGGGGCCGGGCTCCTCGCGCCCGAGGCCACGCCGCGGGGAGACAGCGAGTCGGCCTTTGGCGCGTGGGGCGACGACTTCCCCGACGCGCCGTCGTTGCCGGAGACCGACGGGCCCGACCTTGAGCTCGAGAGCAGCGTGGACGGCGACGGCGTGATGCCGGACTTCGCACGGACGACGCTGTCTCTGGAGCCGGTCCGGCCTGGCGCTGGCTTCGACTTCGGCGCGCTCGCGGCCCTCGGCGCGGAGGCTGGGTCGGCCGGCGACGTGTTCCCCGCGGAGGGTGAGGGCGAGGCTCAGCCGGCGTCGCTGGGCTCGCTCAGCCCGCCGGAAGACACTGAGGCGCCCTCTGGGCTGGCGCCGCCGCTCGGCTTCGGTGCGCCCGGCGCGGAGGTCGCGCCCGAGCTCGCGCTGCTGTTGGCGGATCTGGGCGAGGCGCCGTCGGACGACCTGGACTTCGCGGCGTCACAAGGGCCTCTGGGGGGGATGGACCTGTCCGTCGGGCCGGACGCGCTGGGGCCGTCGGAGTCCGGGGCTGAGCTGCCCCCCCTGGTCACCAGCGCCCCAGGCGGGGGCGGGTGGCTGACGGACGCGCCCACGACGCCAGTGCCTGACGGCGGCGGGCCGGCCTGGCTGCACCCGCCGGTCGCTGCGCCTGAGGCGACCCCCAGCACCGGCCCGCAGCCGCCGGTCGGGGGGACGCCCCCACCCGTGGGGCAGCCGCCGCGCCGTGGCCCGGAGGTACAGGGGGCTCGGGTGACAGGCGAGCTGCCGGACCCGTCCTGGGGCCGCACCACCGGCTCGCTTCCGGAGCTGCCGCCGACGCCGCGCCCCGGGACCGGCCCGCTGCTGGGTGGGGAGCGCGGGCAGACGCCGGTCGCCGAAGGCTTGATGGGCCTGAAGGGCGACGACACGCCGATCGACGAGGACGACGCCGAGAAGGGGCCGACCAACGCCGGGTTGGGCTCGCTGCTGAGCAACCTGTTTGGGGATGACGCGTGATGGAGCCGCCGCCGATGGAGGGCGCCGCCAGCGGGTCGTGGCAAGCGGCCGGGGTCCGGCTGCTCGAGCGGCTCGATGAGGCGCTGGTCGCCGATCAGACAGACGTCGAGCGGTTCACCGAGATCGCAGGTCGCCTGGGGCGCCACCTGCGGCGCCTGCTGCGCCACGTCGATCGCGCGGTGCTCGACCTGGATCATGGCATCGCTCGGGTGAACGGTCGGGCGCTGTGGCTCGACAGCGACCAGCTCGACCGGGTCGCGCGCCTGGCTCGCTGGCTCGAGCCGGCCAAGGCGGCCGGGATCGCGTTCTCGGGCGAGCCGTCGCCCGAGGCGGTCGCGCGGCTGTGCGCCATCTTCAGCCGCCTGGCGGCGTCCGAACGCGTAGTGTCCAGCGCCGGCGACGTCGAGGCGGTGCTGGCTCGGGCCGAGGTGCAGACCATCCACCTGGTGTCGCCCGGCAGCCTGGAGCAGGGCCTGGCCGACACCACGACCCGCGTCGCGTGGCACTACGCCCGCACCGTGGCGGGCATGGAGGCGGCCCTGTACCCGGGGGAGATCCCGGTGCACGCGGTTGAGGACCTCGCCGACGGCCTCGGGGCGGCGGCGCTGGCGGATCCGCCGTTGCTGGCCGCCCTCGCGCTGTCGGGCGGGGCCGAGTCGGTGGGCCGCCGCGCGGCCGACGTGGGGGTGGTCTGCGCCCTGTGGGCCGTGGCCCATGGCCTGAGCCTGGTCGAGGTGTGCCGGTGGGCGCTGACCGGGCTGCTGCACGAGGCCGGGCGCGCGGCGAGCGCACACCGCGAGGACTGGCCGGCCGGGGCCCGCACCTGCGTGCTGGGGGTGCGCCAGCTTGAGGGCGCCGAGCCGCTGGACGTCGCCGTCGGCGCTCGGGCGACGGCCGCGCTGGAGCACGGCCTGCTGCTGTCGCGGTCGCCGTTCATCGAGGTGCGGGGCACCCCGCACCCGGCGAGCCAGGTGGTGGCCGTGGCGCGGGCGATCCTGCGGGGCATCCGGCGCGGGCTCGACGCCTTTGAGGTGGGCTCGCGGCTGGTGGGGCGGGGCCCACGGGGGGTGGAGCCGGCCCTGGTGTCGACGCTCGTGTCGCTGATCGGCCCGTATCCCATCGGGACGCTGGTCGAGCTGCACGACGAGAGCGTGGGCGTGGTCTGGGACACCCCGTGGCAGCTGGCCCAAGAGGGCGGCCTGCACCGACCCGCCGCGACGGTGGTGGAGCGGGTCGCCGACGCAGCGGATCGCCCCGTGCCCGCGGACGCGCGGCTGGTGCAGCTGGGCGACCTCGATCCCGACGGCCGGCCCTGGCAGGTGGTCCGGACGCTGAAGCGCAATGGGGCCCCCGGGCTGGTGGCCTCGACCCTGACCCGCCGGGCGCACGCAGACGCTGCGCGGCTGGGGCTGCGATGAGCGCGCTGCCCGTCTTCACCGCGGCCCGCAGCTTGCTCGTGGCCATGCCGCAGCTCGACGATCCAAACTTCTACCGATCCGTCGTGCTGATGATCGAGCACGACGCGCGGGGCGCGCTGGGGCTGATCATCAACCAGGGCACGGAGCACCCCTGTGCCGCCATCACCCGCGAGTTCGGGCTCGCCTGGCCCGGCCACCCGGGGGACACCATCCGCCGCGGGGGCCCGGTCGAGCCGCAGTCGCTGTGGATGCTGCACGACGACGGCTGGTGCTTCGACGAGACGACCCAGGCCGGCGACGGGGTGGCCGTCAGCCGCAGCCGAGAGGCGCTCTCGCGCATGTGCCAGGCGGGGGAGCAGCGGCTGAGGCTGTTCGTGGGCTACGCGGGGTGGGGGCCCGGCCAGCTCGAGGCTGAGCTCGCCGACGGGAGCTGGCTGACGGCGCCCGGCGCCGCCGAGCTGGTGTTTGACGTACCGATCGCGCAGCTGTGGCACGCTGTGCTGGCGCGCCTCGGGATCGATCCGGCGCACCTGGTCGGGGCTGGATCGACGCTGCAGTAGGCTGCGTGCGGCCGCCATTGGCTGTAACTTGATCTTCAGGGTGCCGTAGAGCCCGACAGCATGGACAACCACCGCGCCACACGAGAAGACCCCGCCCCGAGCGTGCTGCCGCCGAGCGCCGCCCTACAGGCGCTCGTGCGGGGCGATCTGGCGGCGCTGGCCCACCGCCGGCGGCTGCGCATGCTGGGGTTTGGCGTGCTCGGGCTCGCGCTCGTCGCGGCCCTCGCGCTGCGGACCACCCATACGTCTCCCGCGGCGGGCTCGCTGGCCTTCACGGTCGCGCTGATCGGCTTCGGCGCCTGCGGGCTGTGCCTGGCCGGGCTGGCCTTCGGGCTCACGCTGCCCACTGGGCGCCGCCTGCGGCCCGTCGTGGCGCTGGGGATCGGGGTCGGGCTGTCGCTGCTGGGCCTGATGGGGTCAGCTGATCCCGCCCACGCGGTGCCGCTGAGCCATGGGGGGGGCTGCCTGCTGATGGGCGTCGGGGTGTCGCTCGGCCTGTTTGGCCTGGCCGTCGCCTTTGGGCGGCCCGTGCTGCGCCGGCACGCGCCCACCGGGCTGCTGCTGGGCGTGGGCGCCGGGCTGATGGGCCTGATCCCGTTGCACGTGGGCTGCCCCGTGCTGTCGCTGGGGCACCTGCTCCTGTGGCATGGGCTGGTGCTTGGGGTCACCGGGGGGGTGGCGGGGCTGATCTGGGCGCGCGTGGCTCCCCCTTGACCGCTCAGTCGCCCAGGGCACCCGTGTGGTGCGAGACCGACGCCGGGGCCCTCGCCGCAAACATCCGGACCTTCCGCCGGGTGGTTGGGCCGTCGGTGCGGCTGGCGCCGGTGGTGAAGGCCAACGCCTATGGGCACGGGCTGTCCATCGCGGCCCGGGCCTTCGCCTCGGCCGGGGCCGACTGGCTGTGCGTGCAC
>JAUHVS010000086.1 GCA_030424955.1 bacterium
CCATGGCCCGGACGGGCGGGGGGACGGCCCGGCGGCGGCGCTCTACACCCGCCGCCCGGCGGACCTGACCCAGCCCGCCTGGATCCGCGCGGCTGATCTGAACGGTGCGCGCGCCGTCGTCGCGCGAGGGGTCCCGGGCACGGCCATGCCGGCCTTTGGCGCCGCGCTCCCGGCGCCCACCCTCCACGCCCTGGCCGACTTCGCGTGGGGCCTGCGGGGGGCGCCGCCGCCGCCATCGCCCCCGGCCGCGGACTGGTGGCCGGCCCGCGGGCTCGCGCCGCAGGGCCCAGCGCCCCCCGGCGCGACCCCCGCCAACGCCGGGCTGGACGCCGGGCGGTGCGGCCGCTGCCACCCGACCCAGCACGCCGCGTGGCGCACCAGCCGGCATGGCCGCGCCATGGGCCCAGGGGTCACCGCGCAGTTTGTGGGGCACGGGGATCGGCGGGCGCAGTGCGACGGCTGCCACGCGCCCCTCGCCGAGCAGCGGGCGGACGCGGCGCTGGCCGGCGAAGGGGTGACCTGCGCCGCCTGCCACCTGCGGGGGCACGCCAAGGGCGGGCCACCGGCGCCCGTGCTGCAGCGCCTGCCGGCCCACAGCCAGCAGGCGCAACCAGTGGCGCGCTTCGCCCGGTCCGACTTCTGCCTGCCGTGCCACGACCTGCCGCCCTCTGCGGCGGTGAGCGGCAGCCCGCTCCTCAGCACGTGGCGGGAGTGGGCCGCCAGCCCGTACCTGCCCGCGGGCGTCCAGTGCCAGCACTGCCACATGCCGGATGCCGACCACGGGTGGCGCGGCGCGCACGATCCCGAGGCCGTGCGGCGGGGGGTGCGGCTCACCGTCGCCGACCTTCAACTGGACGGGGGCACAGTGGCGCTCACCGCCGCGGTGGAGAACGTGGCGGTGGGCCACCGCTTCCCCACCACGGCGACGCCGCGCGCGGTGCTGCAGATCCGCCAGCTCAGCGACCAGGGCGGCCTCCCCACGACGGCGCAGAGCTGGGCCATCGGGCGCACCGTGACCCACGTGGCGGGCGAGGGTTGGCGGCAGATCGCCGACACCCGCGTCGCCCCTGGCGCCGCCGCGCGGCGCACCTACCAGGTGGCCCAGCACCCGGACGCGGCGTGGATCGAGGTGACCCTGCACCTGTTCCCGGACTGGTACTACAGCACGGTCTACCGGGCGCAGCTCGCGCAGCCCGGCTTGGCGCCGGCGGCCGCTGCCGGGTACCGGCAGGCCCTCGCCGACGCCGAGGCCTCGGCCTTCCTGGTGGATCGCTGGGTGCAGCCCCTGCCGCGGCCCTGACAGGGGCTTGAAGAGAGCGTTTGCGTCAGGGCGCGGGCCCCACCGGCTGGGCCGCGAGCGCGTCGGCCTGGGCCGACAACCCCAGCCCACGCAGCGCCGCCACCAGCAGCGCCTGACGCGCGGGCGTCTCGCCGCCTACCCGCAGGGCTGCCTCGGCGTGCCGGCGCGCCGATCGCCAGCGCTTCAGGCGGACCGCGGCCGCCGCCAGCGGGTCATGCACATGCGCTCGAAAGCGCATGACGTCGTCGGCGCCCACCACCCACAGCCCGTCGGCGGCCGCCAGCTCCCGCCCGACCCACGGCCGCAAGGCCAGCGCGGCGGGTCGAGCGGCGGGCGTCGCCAGGTTGGGCGCGTGGAAGTAGCTGTCGAGGGTGGCGCTCAGCTTGTCCATGAGGGCCTCGGCCGCGAGCAGCCCGGCGACCGATGGGGCCCTCGCCAGGGCGACCAGCTGGGCGCGCAGCGCGTCCGCGTGCGCCGGCGCCTCCCGGGCGGCGGTCGGCAACAGCGGCGGCGCGGCCGAGGCGCTGTGGGCCGCGAGGGGCCCCAGCGCAAACCACGCAGCGAGCCAGGCGAGAGTACGGTACCGTGCAGACATGAGGGGCCTCACCGCGAGCTGCATCTTCGGGCTGTGGGTCATGTTAGTCGGCCCGCCCGCCGCCGTCGCCGCCGATGGGGACGGGGTCGTCTTGACCCTGACCGGGCCGGCCGTGCCCTACGCTGAAGTGGTCTACGCGATCCAGGCCCGCCACGGCACGGTGACCGCCCGGGTGACCAAGGCCGATCCGCCCCCGTTCGCCCGCCGTGAGGCGGTGGGGCTGGTGCCCCTCGAAGAGCTGCCGGCCTTGCTGGATGAGGTGGAGCTCGCCCTCGGCGGGCTGGCGGCGCAGCGCCCGGCTGACCGGGCCGTGGTCGAGGTGCGGTTGAGCCGCGGTGATCGGCGGGTGGTGGGCTGGTTCGCGGTCGACCGGTCGGCCCGAGGGCGGGCGCTGCTGGCCCTGGTGCGCCGCCGCGTGAGCGCCGTCGCGGGCACCCTCCAGTTCCAGGATCGGCTCTTGCTCCCCGGCGAGGCGGGGCGGCTCAGCGTCACCGCGACGCCCGCTGCCCGCCTTGAGGTGGACGGCGTGCCGATGGCGGCGCAGACCCCCGTGGCCGCGTTGCCGCTCTCGGTCGGCCCCCACGAGGTGCGCCTGACACCCCTCGACGGGGGCGAGGCGCGCGTGTATCCCATCAAGGTGGAGCGAGGGCGGACCACGGCGCTGGTCGTGGACCTCCGGTGAGGGTGGCCGCATGTCAGTCAGGGAGAGCGCATGAGTGAGGGGCTCCAATGGGTGCAGCGTGCCCGCCAGAGTCGGGATCCAGCCGAGGCCGACGGCTTCGCCCAGCGGGCGATCCTGGCCGAGCCGGCCCGCCCTGACGGCTATGTGGTGCGGGGCCAGCTGGCCCTCCACCGGCGGGACATCCCGGCGGCCGCGCACCACCTCCGCGTCGCCTTCGCCCGGGGCGCGCGGGACGCCTTCACCCGCGACGTGCTGGCCACCTGTCTGGCCGCGGTGGGGCAGGGGCCCTTCGCGGCGAAGATGCGGGTGGGCACGACCGACCCCGGGCTGCTGGCCACGGTTCAGGCGGGCGCCGAGGCCAGCGTGGCGGCCATCCGCGAGACCCTGAGCCGGCCGCTCCCGGCGCCCGATCAGCCAGGGCTCCTCCCAGGGGAGGGGCCGCCCGCGGTGTCGCGGACACAGCCGCCGTCCGCACAGCCGCCCTCGGCCCGCCCGCCCTCGGCCCGCCCGGAGAGCGTCCCGCCGGCTGGGCGCTCGCTCTCGGCGGGCCCGGCCGGCCTGAGCCAGCCCCCCGGCGTGATCCGCCCGACGCGGCCGACCACGGCCAACATCACCCTCGGGCCCGCGACGGTCGAAGAGGCGCCCCCTGCGCGGGTGACGGGCACGCTGTTCCGTCAGGCACGGCAGACGACGACGCACCTCGGCGCCGGGGCGCCGATGGGGCCGGCCCCGACCCGGGCCCCGCAGCTCGTCAGGCGAGGGGAGGCGCGCCCGAGCTGGCTGGAGGCCACCCCCGAGTTCGAGAAGGCTGACGTGGACGAGGCCCCCCTGGCCATCGAGGACCCCCTGGAGGTGGCGGGCAGCGACATGCCCGACGTCGCCGTGCGGTTCGACGCGGGGGGGGTGGAGCTGGCGGTGGATCCGGGCCCGCTCACCTTCGCGGCGGTGTCCCCCGTCACCGGCGCGCTGATGGACGCGAGCGCCCTGGCGCAGGACCAGCGCGGGAGCGTCATGCCTGATCTCGGCGCCCCGATGGATCCGCTCGAGGCGCGCGGCCTGTTCCTGGGCCTCGTCGATGATGAGCGCCTGGAGTTTGCCGTCCGCCTGCCGGGGCCGGTGCTGACCCGGGAGGGCACGGCGCCGCGGCGCCTGGCGGCGCAGGTCGGCCTCGCGCTGTCGGGCGACCAGCTGCTCGTGCGCGACGCGGATCGCCCCGATCTGCCCATCCAGCGGCTGCCCTTGGCGGGGTTCGATCGCATCGACCTCGTCGCCGAGGGCCAGCAGATCTCCTTCTTCTTCGCCGACGGCCGCGGCCTGCACATGGACCTCCGCAGCCTGCGGGAGCGCGCGCTGATGGTCGCGGTCAGCCTGGTGGACACCCTTGTGGAGCGAATCCACGGGCTTGAGGCCGGTTGAACGCGCCCGCTGGATGGTCTAGCTTCACGCGGTACACGGCACACGGAGTCACCCTGATGAAGCGGGCGCTGATGATCGCCATGTCGGCCTGGTTGACCGCCTGCGGGGGGGCGCCGCCGCCGGCGCCCGAGGCCCCGGCGCCGCCGCCGGTCGAGGCCCCCAACCCCTGCGTCGCCAACCCGTGTGACGCCACCACCATCGATCCGGCCGTCAACCCGTGCGTCGGGGCGGCCGCCGACGGCGCGGCCGCCGAAGCCGCCGCCGAGGCCCCCTGATCGAAGCGCCCCCCGCCGGCGCCCATGGTGAGCATGGGCCGGAGCCGCATGAGCCTCGCTGAGCGCCCCACACGTGCCGGGTTCGCCCTCCGCCTTGAGCAGGGCCGCGGACGCCTGCATCTTGCGGCGCGCCGGGTCGGGGATCTGTTCACGGTGGATCGGCTCGAGCTGAGCCTCCGCTCGGTCCCCGCGCGGCTGGACCTCAGCGCCGGCGTCGACCGCTTCCGGCATCACCGCGGCCAACTCGACGCCCTCGCGCTGCACGTCGATGACCACGATCTGGGCGGCTGGGTGCGCGCCCGCGCCCGACAGTCGCCCTTCCTGGACCTCGAGGTCCACGCCAGCGATGGCGACGTGGTGGTGGTGGGCGCCGTGGACGGCGACGTGCCCGCGCCCTTCTTGCTGCGCGCCCGCCTCGCGCCTGCCAGCGTCGCCGGCGATCGCGCGGTGCTCATCAGCGTGTATGAGGCGCGGGTGTTCGCGCCGTGCCGCCTCTCGGGCCCTGCGATTGTCCGGCAGCTGCTGGTGGCCCTGGGCCTCGAGCCCGCCCTGATCGGGCCCACGGTGGCGGTGCTCGATCCCATCGACCGGCTGCTGTTCGAGGTCTGCGCAGAGCTCGGCTGGAAGCTCCCCGAGCGGGACGACCTGCGGCTGACCGCGGTGGACGCCGAGGCCGGCCGGCTGGTGCTGGCCGCGGCGCGCCCGGAGCCCGCCCGCATCGGCCCGCGGGAGCTCGCGGCGCACACGCCGGACGGGGGGCCACGGGCGCGGCGGTTCCTGGCGGACTACGAGGCCAAGAGCCTGTTCCAGTCCATCGAGGCCCTCGTCGCCGAGGGGCGCACCGAGCGCGCGGTCCGCGCCTATGAGCGCCAGCTCGATCTGCACCCCGACCACCCGTTCCTGTCCACCCGCTTGATGCAGCTGCTCGTCGCCGAGCCCGACGCCTGGGCAGACGCCGTAGCCCTCGCCCGCGCGCGGCTGGCCCGCGCGGACGACGATCCCGACGCCCTCGCGACCTTGGCTGTGGTGCAGGCCAGCCGCGGGGAGCCCGGGCCGGCGGCCGACACCCTACGGCGGCTGGCTGATCAGGCCGAGCGCCAGGGCGACGTCATCGAGGCGGCGCAGGCGCGGTGGGCCGTGGCGGGGGTGCTGGCCACCGTCGATCCTCGGGCGGCCATCGAGGCCCTCGAGTCGGCGCTGGCGCTGCGCCGGCGGCTGCCGGGGGCGCTGCGGGCGCTGAGCGATCTGTACGGGCGGGTGGGGGACTGGGCGGCGGCCCTGCACACCCGGGAGCGCCTGCTGGCCGGCGAGCCGGACGCCAGCGTGCGCCGGCGGCTGCTGCTCGAGCTGGGCCATATGGCGCTGAGCGAGGCCGATCAGATCGACGCGGCCGCGGGCTTCTTTGAGCGGGCCCTGAGCGAGGCGGCCGACGACGTCGACGCGCTGCGCGGCCTCGCGACCGCGCACGAGCGATCAGGGCGGCTCCTGCCGGCCGTGCGCTGTCTGGATCGGGCGGCGCAGGGCCTGCAGCAGCGGGGCGACGCGCAGGGCGCGGCCGGGCTGATGGTGCAGCTGGGCGACCTGTGGGCTCGCATGCCGGGCGAGGGATCGGCCACCGCGGCGCTCCGCTACCGGCAGGCGCTGCGCCTTGTGCCGCACCACGTCGAGGCCCTCCTGGGCCTGGCGAAGACCGCCGAGATAGAGGGCGACGGCGGGCGGGCGCGCGCCCACCTCGAGGACGCGCTGCGGGCCACCGAGGCCCCCGCCGAGGCGCACCGCCATGCCCGCATCCAGGTGCGCCTGGGTCAGCTGCTGGCCGGCCGGCTGGGCGAGCCTGCGCGGGCGGTGGTGGCGTTCCAGAAGGCCCTGCGAGGCGGCCCGGCCGAGGTCGCCGCCGCGGTCGACGCGCTGGACGCGCTCTACACGGCCGAGGGGCGCCCGAGCGATCTGGCGCGGGCCCTGGAGCTGGCCATCCGCGTGACCGACGACCCCGGCCGGCGGGGCGCCTGGCTCGCGCGCCTCGCCGCGCTGCTGGCCACCGATCTCGACGATCCGGCGCGGGCCCGCGCGCTGCTGGCGCAGGCCGCGGATCTGCAGCCGACGGATCCCCGCATCCTGGCTGCGCTCGTGGACGCGTGGCGCGCTGCGGGTGACCCGGCGCCCCTGGCCGACGCCCTGGCGCGCCTCGCGGCCTGCATCGACGATCCCGACGCCGTTGGCGCCCTCCACGCTGAGCGCGGCGGGCTGCTGCTGCGTCGGCTGAACGCGGCGGATGAGGCGGCCGACGCCTTCGCCTTGGCGCTGGGCTGCGCGCCCACCCAGCCAGACGCCCTGCGGGGCCTCGCCGACATCGAGCGCGAGCGGGAGCACCACGGCGAGCTGGCGCGCCTGCTCGCGAGCCTCGCCGAGGTCACCTCCGATGAGGAGCGCCCGCGGGTCCTGTTCGAGCTGGGCCGGCTGGAGGCCGACGTCCTTGATCGGCCGCGCCTCGCCCTGAGCCGCTTCGAGCGGGTGGCAAAGGCGTGGCCCGAGGATCCCGAGCCCGTGCGCCGCCAGGCGCCGCTCCACATGCAGCTCGGCCGGCCGGCCCAGGCCGTCGACCGCCTGCTCCGGGTGGAGGGCATGTACGAGGCCGAGGGGTGGGACGAGGCCGCGGGCCCCTTCCACCTTGAGGTCGCGCGGGCGCTCGCCAGCGCCGGCCGCGCGGACGACGCCGTCACCCGCCTGCGCCGCGCCGTGGACGCCGATCCCAACCTTGGCGAGGCCTACACCCTCGCGCGCGACACGCTGCTGCAGCAGGGCGACCTGCCCGGCATCGTCGACTTCTTCGAGGCCGGGGCGGCGCGGGTCACGGACGCGGCCCTGAACGCCGAGCTGTGCGCCGTGGCCGGCCGCTTGGCCTGGCGCGAGCTGAAGGCGGCGGCCCGTGCGGCCGATCTGCTCGATCGCGCCCTGGTCCACCGCCCGGAAGACGACGTCCTCGGCCGGCTGCGGCTCGAGGTCGCCACTGCGCTCGCCGACTGGCCGACCGTGCGTGCCCGGCTCCAGCGGCAGCTCGACCGGGCGTCCAGCCGCAGCAAGCCCGCGCTGTTGACCCGGCTGGCGCAGCTCTGCCTGGGGGCCCTGGGCCAGCCGGTCGAGGGCCTGGCGCACCTCCGCAGCGCGCTCGCGTTGCGGGCGGACTACGCGCCCGCGCTCACCCTGCTGGCGGAGCACGCCGTGGCCACGGGCGACTGGGCGCAGGCCCGCCAGGCCTACGGGCGGCTGGTGGCGTCCACGGCGGGGCGCGAAGAGGACCAGGTGGCGCTGGCGCTGGCCGAGATCCGCGACGGCGCCCTCGAACGGGCCGCCCAGCGCCTGGACGGGCTCGCCCAGTGGGGCGCGACGCAGCCCATGTGGCAGGCCGCCCGTGCCGAGCTTGCAGAGGCGCAAGCCTCGCGCGCGCCCCTCGCAGACCCGCGCCCCCCCGCACCAAGCGCTGCGCCGGCCGACGCGCTGCTGACCCCGACGGCACCGCCCGCCGCCCGGCTGGACGGGGCGCCGGAGGCGGTCGTGCCGGCCCCGGGGACGCCTGCCACGGAGGCTGAGCCGGCCGCCCTGCCGGCGGAGGCGTCGGTCGCGCCGGCGGCCGCTGAGCCGACCGCCCCGTCGGTGGCGCCGGCGGCCGCTGAGCCGACCGCCCCGACGGCCGACGAGGCCGCGGAGCGATCGCCCGCGGCGGCCGAGGCCGCGCCGAGCGAGCCCCCTGCCGCCGCGACGCCTGGGGTGCCGCCCGCCGATCCCGGCGCAGCGACTCGGGCGCAGCCGCCCAGCTCCCCGGCGGCCGCCGTGGACTCCATCGACGAGCTGCTCGCCTCCATGGACGGCGGCGCGGCTGACTCTGCCGAGCGGGACGCCCGCGCCCTGCTCAAGGCTGCCCGCGAGGCCGAAGGCGAGGCTGCCGCCGTCGCGTGGCTCGCAGTCGCCGAGCACCGCCGCGACGCCAGCCGAGACCCCGAGGGCGCCGTCGCGGACTTCGAGCGGGTCCTCGACGTCGGCGCGCCGGGGCGCGCGCCCTGGAACGAGGCGATGGAGGCCCTGGAGGACCTGCACGCCCTCCGGCAGGACTGGGACGCGCTCCTCGCGCTCTACGACCGGCGGATCGTGGCCGGGCAGGGCGATCCGGCTGAGACTGAGCTGCTGAAGGCGTCGATCCTGCGGGCCGCCGGTCGCTCGACCGAGGCGCTGGCCGCCGCTGAGGCGGGGCGCGCGGCGGGTCCCCGGGCCACCGAGCTGCTGGTGTCGCTGCTGACCGAAGCCGGGCAGCCCGAGACGGCCGCTGACGAGCTGCTCCAGCACCTGGACCCGTCGGCCCCCGAGGCCGCCGCGCAGGCGCGGTGGCGGGCCGCTGAGCTGCTGGCCCCCAGCCAGCCGGCCCGGGCGCTCGGGCTGTATCGAGCCGCCGCCGAGACCCTGGCCGACCCGACGCTGCTCGACGCGTGGGCAGCCCTCGCCTTGGCCGCCGAGGATCCCGAGGCGCGGGTGGCGGCCGCCGAGGCCCACGCCCGCCACCTGGTGGGGGATGGCGCCCTCGCGATGCGGCGGTCCGTCGCGTACCACGGGGCGGCGCGGCTGGCCCTGGACCCCTTGGGCGACGACCGCTGGGCGAGCGAGCTGCTGGGGGCCGCGGTCGACGCGTGGCCCGAGAACGTCGACGCGCTCGTCGCGCTGGCCGAGGTGCAGCGCCGCACGGGTGACACGCGGGGTCGGCAGCGCACCCTGGCCGCGCAGGTCGATCTGTCACTCCCGGGCCCGGCCCGCGCGGGCATCGCCCTGGAGCTGGCCCAGCACATCCTGACCACGGGCACGGATCCGGGCCAGGCCACCTGCTACCTCGAGATCGCCCGCGACGAGTTCGGGGATGATCCCGCCGCAGACACGGCGCGGCGGCTGCTCGGGGAGGCCGAACCGCAGGCCCCTCGGCCCTCACCCGCTGAGGTCGCCGCACAGCTCGCCGAGATCGAGGCCTCGGTGGCCGATCCCGCCCAGTGGGAAGCGCACCAGGCGCAGCTGCGCGGGATCGTGGGGCACACGCCGGCAGATCAGACCGCCTGGCGGCTGCTGGCGCGGGTCCACCAGCTGCGCGGGGATGGGCCAGCCGAGGCGGCGGCGGTGGCTGGGGCACTGGCCCACGCCCCGCCCGGCCCAGGGCGGGCGCAGCTCGCAGCCCAGTGGGGGCGCCTGCAGGCCGACGTGATCGGTGATCCCGGCCGGGCGGTGGAGGGCTACGAGCTCGCCCTCGCTGAACCCGGCGCGCCCGCGGGCCTGCTCGCCGACGTGGTGGCGGCCCTGGCTGAGATGGGGCCGGACATGCTCGCCGGCGCGCGCGTCGCCGAGCACCTCGAAGACTGGATCGAGGGCGCCCGGGACCATGATGACGTCGTCCTCGCCCGCGCCCTCCGCGCCTGGGTCAACCTCGAGCTGTCGGGCGATGGCGCCGACGCCAGCGACGTGTACGCGGTCATCGCCGACGAGCCCGAGCTGCCCATCGCGCGCTGGCTGGCCGCGCGGCTGGCCTTCGCCGCGGACGACCGCGCGGTCGCCCACGCGCACCTGCGGGTGGCCCTGACGGCGCCGCACCCCACCGGTGGCCTGCACCCCTCGACCGCGGCCGCCGCCTTCGGCCTCTTGCTGCGCACGGTCGACAGCCATGAGGCCCGACAGGCCGCCGTGGATGCGCTCCTCGACGAGCGGCCTGACCTGACGGTCGCGCTGGCCTGGCAGATGCGGTCGCTCGAGGTCTCGGGGGACTGGGCCGCAGCGCTGGCCCGGCTGGAAGCTGCCGCCGTCCACAGCCCGCACGACCCGCAGATCCTGTGGTGGCAGGTGCAGATCCTTGCGGGCCCCGCGCAGGCCCTGGACGCTGCCCGCGCGGCGCTGGAGGCGCTCTTCGAGGTGGCCCCGGATCACCCCGACGGGCTCTCGCTGGCCGTGGGCCTCGCGGGGCAGGCCGGCGATCTCAGTCAGTGCGTCATGAGGGCGGGTCAGCTCTGGTCGGCGGCGCCCGCCGTCGCAGGCCCCTCGCTCATCGCCCTGCTGGGCGTGGTGCCGCCGCAGGCACCCGAAGCCGGCGCGGTGGCCGATCTCCTGGGCCGCTGGGTGGCTGAGGGGGCAGGGCGCGCGGCGTTGGAGGCGTGGTGTGCGGCGCACGCCGCAGGGCACCCCTGGCTCGCCCAGGTCCAGGCGCGCCTCACAGCCGCCGCGGGCTGAGCGAGGCGCACCGGCGCCGTGGCATCGGTGGTTGCCGGTCTGCGAGGCCCGTGCTAAGGCTCGAAAATCGGCCGGAGGGGTCCGCTACGGCGGAATCGGCCACGGGGGCTTCTGAATCAGCCCCAAGGACTCACACAAACTGTGTCGCCTGTGGCGACAGGCTCCGCCGTCGCGGAGTAGGAGGAAGAGCATGCGCCATATCCGCTGGGTCGGGTTCCTTGCCGTGGCCGGCCTGCTGTCGGCCTGCGGCTCCAGCCGCAACACCGAGATCTTCAGCGAGCAGCGCGTGCTCGAGAAGACCGGCGACGCCGACCCGATCGTCGCCCAGGCGGCCGGACTCTGGGCCGAGCGCGCCGACCGCGCGAAGGCCGAGGGTGCCATCAAGCTCTGGGAGCAGGCGGCCAAGGTCGATCCCACCCGCGCGGACATCCAGCTCTCCCTGGCCTATGGCTACTACTTCATGTCGAACGTGCACCTGCGCTGGGACGACGAGCCGGCGGCGGCGCAGAAGGCGGCCTACGAGAAGGGCTACAAGGCCGGCCGCAACGCGGTCTGGCTGTCGAGCCCCGACTTCGCGCAGCGCATCAAGGGCGGCGAGAAGTGGGAGTCGGCCGTGAAGACCGTGGGCAAGGAGGCCGTGCCCGGCCTGTACTGGTACGCCACGAACATCGGCAAGTGGGCCCTGCTGGACGGCTTCACCACCATCCTGGCCGAGAAGGACCACATCGCCGCCACGATGGAGCGCATGCTGGAGCTCGACGAGGGCTTCTTCCACGGGGCGCCCCACCGCTACTTCGGCGTCTATCGCACCAAGATCCCGTTCCCGGGCGGCGATCTCCCCGCGTCCAAGAAGCACTTCGAGAAGGCCATCAGCCTCGACGGCAACTACCTCGACACCAAGGTGCTCTTCGCCGAGTCCTACGCCGTCAAGGAGCAGGACGAGGACCTCTTCAAGAAGCTCCTCAACGAGGTCGTCGCGGCGCCTGACGACGTCATCCCCGAGCTGGTGCCCGAGACCCGCAACGCCAAGCGCGTGGCCAAGCAGCTGCTCGAGGACATCGAAGAGTACTTCTAGGCCGGCTGAACAGGGCGGGGGGGCGGCCGTCGCCCCGTCCGGGCCGTGTGCCCACCGATGGCCCGCTTCGATTGACTCACACAGACCTACCGAGGGATTCCCATGCGACAGCTGTTCGTGCTCGCCGTGACGGCGCTCGTCCTCGCCGCCGGTCCGGCTCAGGCTCAGGACGTCACCATGAAGATCGCCACCGTGGCGCCCAAGGGCACGCCGTGGTCGGCCCTGCTCACCAAGTTCAAGAAGAACGTCAAGAAGGCCTCAGACAAGCGCATCAAGGTCAAGGTGTACCTGGGCGGCATCAAGGGCGACGAGCAGAGCTCCGTCCGCCAGGTTTACAAGGGCACCATGCAGGCGGCGGGCGTCTCCACCGGCGCCGTCTCGGTGCTGGTCCCGGCCGTCGACACCCTCGAGCTGCCCTACCTCTTCGACAGCTACGAAGAGGCCGACAAGGTGCTGGAGGCCGTGCGGGCCGACCTCGACACCCTGCTGGCGACCAAGGGCCTGAAGCTCCTGATGTACTCCGAGAACGGCTACCGCTCCTTCGGCGGCAAGAGCCACTTCAAGACCCCGGCCGACATGGCCAACGTGAAGATGCGCTCCCAGGAGAGCTCTGTGCACGTGGGCATGTACCGCGCGCTCGGCGCCAGCCCGGTGACGATGTCGGTGGGTGAGGTGATGTCGGGGCTGCAGACCGGCGTGGTCACCGGCTTCGACAACACCCCGCTGTTCACGCAGGCCGCGGGCTGGAACCAGGCCGTGACCCACTACACGGTCTCGGAGCACATCTACCAGCCCGCGCTCATCCTCGTGAACAAGGCCTGGTACGACGGCCTGTCCGAGGCCGACCGCCAGCTCATGGCCGACGCCGCCAAGGGCCTCGAGGGTAAGGGGCGCCAGCTCGTGCGGCTGCTCAACCCCAAGCTCATCGAGAACCTCAAGGCGGGCGACCTGAAGGTCTACGCCCACACCCCGGCCGAGCGCGCCGCCTTCAAGGCGGCGACCCGCGGCGTGTGGGCCCAGCGCCGGGCTGAGCTGGTGTCCCAGGGCGACACCACGGGCGTGGCGTTCTTCGACGCCGTCATGAAGGCCAAGGGAGTCGCCAAGCCGTGAGCGAGACACGGGATTCGGCCATGTACCGCGCCGCGCGCGCAGTCGATCATGCGGTCTTCCGGGTGGAGAAGATCCTGGTCACCGTGGCCGCGCTGGTCATGACGATGACCGTGTTCCTCGACATCTGCTTCCGCTCGTTCAGCTCGCCCGAGAGCCAGCTGGCGCAGAAGCTGGTGGTGGCCCTCGGGTGGCTGGGGGTCTCCCCAAGCCCAGGGCTGTACGAAGGCCTGCGCGACTACGCCACCCCCCTGATCCTCAGCGTGCTCACCGTGCTGGCCGGCCTCGCCATCTTCACGACGGGCAACGCCCGCCGGGACGAGGCGGACCGACGGCCGGCCTGGTGGGGCTGGGTGTATGGGGGCGTGGCCCTCGCCGTCGCCTACGGCTTCGTGAAGTTCATCACCAGCCAGCCCAGCTGGCGCGTGTGCATGGCGCTGCTGCTCGCGGGCTGCCTCGGGTTCCTCGTCAACGCCGTCCGCCGCAAGGACTGGCTGGCGGCGGCGCTGGCCGTGGTCGTGGGCGCCCTGGGGGCCTGGGCGGCCACGAAGCTGCCCCAGGACTACATCTGGAGCCAGGAGCTCTCCCTGATCTTGCTGGCGTGGATCGCCTTCTTGGGGGGGAGCATGGCCACGCGGGTGCGCGACGACTCCGGCACCGAGGACAAGCACCTGAAGGTCGACGCCTTCGCGCGCATCCTGCCGAACGGGCTCCGCCCGTGGAGCCGGGCCGTTGGGCTGCTCGTCACAACGATATTTTGTGCGTACTTCTTCGCCCTGGCCTACGAGCACGTCTTTGGGCCCACCGGTGACTTTGGGGGCGGCGAGCGGCGCCCCTCCACGGGCATCCCCGCCTGGCTCATCATCTTCGCGGTGGTGATCGCCTTTGGCACCATGACGGTGCGCCTCGCGGCGCGCACCGTCGACGCCTTCCTGCACCCGCGGCCGCCCACCGAGACGTTGGACCATTGAGCCCTACAACGCTCTATCTGCTCGCCCTGGGCG
>JAUHVS010000864.1 GCA_030424955.1 bacterium
GCGGCCGGCGACTCCCGCCAGTCCGTGATGTCGCGCTTGTAGGCCACGCCCACCACCAGAATCTTCGAGCCCTTGATGGGCTTGCCGTCCTCGTTCAGCGCGTAGCCCACGCGATCCACCACGTGGTCGGGCATGTGCGAGTTGATGTCATCCGCCAGCTCGATGAACCGCGTCTTGTAGTTCAGGGTCCGCAGCTTCCAGCTGAGGTAGTGCGGATCGATGGGGATGCAGTGCCCCCCCAGGCCGGGACCCGGGTAGAACGGCATGAACCCAAAGGGCTTGCTCGCCGCGGCGTCGATGATCTCCCACACGTCCAGGTTGAGCTTGTTGGCGATGATCGCGATCTCGTTGACCAACCCGATGTTCACCGCCCGGAACGTGTTCTCGAGCAGCTTGACCATCTCGGCTGCCGTGGGGCTCGACACCAGCATCACCGTGTTCACGATGGCGCCGTACAGGGCCTCCGCCGCGGTGTTGCACTGCGGGGTCATGCCGCCCACGATCTTCGGCGTGTTCTTCACGCCGTAGACCGGGTTGCCCGGATCGATGCGCTCGGGGCTGAAGGCCAGGAAGAAGTCCTCGCCCAGGGTCAGGCCCGTCTCGCTCAGCGCCGGCGCCACCACCTCGACGGTCGTCCCTGGGTACGTCGTCGACTCCAGCACCACCAGCTGGCCCGGACGCAAGCGCCCCTTGATCTGCTCAGTGGCGCTGATGACGTAGGTCAGGTCGGGATCGCGCGTCTTGCGCAACGGCGTGGGCACGCACACGCTGAGCGCATCACACAGCGCGAGCTCATCGAAGTCGGTGGTCGCGCGGAACCGGCCAGCGTTCACCAGCGAGGCGACCTCAGCGGCCTCCACATCCAGGATGTAGGACTCACCGGCGTTCAGCGCGTCGGCCTTCGTCTGATCCACCTCGAAGCCGATCACCTCGAAGCCGGCCTCGGCGAAGGCGACCGCGAGCGGAAGCCCAACGTAGCCCAGCCCAATGACCCCCACGCGCGCGGTCCGCCCGCGCAGCGCCTCAATCAGTGCGTCGTGATGCATCTTGTCTCCCTACGCGCCAGCCGCCTGCCCGGCGTTGTCTCGGTACCAGTTGATCGTCTCGTGGAGGCCTGCCTCGAGCGAGATGCGGGCTGTCCAGCCCAGCGCCTCGGTCGCAGCCGACACGTCTGCGCATGAGTGGCGCACATCGCCCGCGCGGCCCTCGACGTGCTCGGGCACGATCGACGTCCCCAGCACGTCGTTGATGCGGGCGATCAGGCTGAGCAGGTCGATCTTGCCGCCCACTGCAGCGTTGTAGACCCGCCCGCAGGCCGACGCCGGCGCGGCAAGCGCCGCGAAGTTCGCCTCGACCACGTTCTCAATATAGGTGAAGTCTCGGGACTGCAGCCCATCGCCGTGCACGATGGGCGCCTCGCCGCGCAGCATGCGCGTCACGAAGGCGGGGATCACCGCCGCGTACTGCGAGGCCGGGTTCTGCCAGGGCCCAAACACGTTGAAGTACCGCAGGGTGATCGTCTCCAGCCCGAACAGCTGGTGGTACACCTGCAGGTAGTACTCTCCCGTCAGCTTCTGCACCGCGTAGGGCGAGATCGGCTGAGGCGTCATGTCCTCGCGCTTGCGCGGCGCGGGGTTGGGCCCGTAGGCGCTCGAAGAGCCCGCATACACAAACCGCTTCACCCCCGCACGGCGCGCCCCTTCGAGCAGCTGCAGCGTGCCGGTGATGTTGGCCTCGTGCGTATCCACGGGGCGCTCGACCGACTTCGGTACCGACGGCAGCGCCGCCTCGTGCAGCACGAAGTCGACCCCCGCCATCGCGTCGTCCACCGCGGCAGGATCCACAATGGACCCCTCGACCAGGCGAATCTGTGACCGCACAGGCTCAACGTTGCGCCAGAGCCCGGTCGAGAAGTTGTCGATGACCACCACCTCGTGGCCACGGGCCAGCGCCCCGCGCACCAGGTGAGAGCCTACAAACCCAGCGCCTCCAGTCACCAAAACGCGCGCCATCCGGCATGACTCCTTCATCACGGTCCACCGCACGCAGCCTTGACCCCGCGCGCCCGTGCGGTGTCTCACTGCTGGGGCACCAATGCAAGGCGGCGGTGCGGCCACCCCGCTTGCCGCGACTCGCACCATACGGCACG
>JAUHVS010000087.1 GCA_030424955.1 bacterium
CGTCGAGGCTGGTGCGGGTCTCGTTGGCCATGCGGTCGGGGTAGCCCTCGGCGAGCACCTGCGCCACGTGGTGGGCGGTGTCCATGCCCACCACGTCCAGCAGGTACGCGGGCCCCATGGGCCAGCCGAACTTCTCCATGGTCTTGTCGATGACCGTGAAGTCGGCGCCGTCGTTGACCAGCATCTGGAAGCCCGCGAAGTACGGGAACAGCACGCGGTTGACCAGGAACCCGGGGCAGTCGTTCACCACGATGGGGGTCTTGCCCATCTTGCTGGCGTAGGCCACCACCGTCGCGATGGCGGCGTCGCTGCTCTTCTCGCCCCGGATGATCTCGACGAGCGGCATGCGGTGCACGGGGTTGAAGAAGTGCATCCCCACGAAGTTCTCGGGGTGCTCCAGGGCCTCGGCCAGCAGGCTGATGCTGATGGACGAGGTGTTCGACGACAGGATCGCGCCCGGCTTGGCGGCCTTCTCGACCTCCGCCAGCACGATCTGCTTGATCTTCGGGTTCTCGACGACGGCCTCGACCACCACGTCGACCTGGCCGAAGTCGCCGTAGCTCAGCGTCGGGCGGATGCGCGAGAGGATCGTGCCCATCTCGGCCTGATCGATCTTGCCCCGCGCCACGAGCTTGGCGAGCAGCTTGTTGGCCTCGCCCTCGCCGAGCTGAAGGGCCTCCTCGCGGATGTCCTTCGCCGCCCATGATGCCCGCGCCCAGCACGGCCGCCATCTCGAAGGGCTGGGCGATCTTCTGGTACGCCTTGCCCTTCTTCTTGATCAGCTGGTCGTTGAGGAACAGCCCGATCAGCGCGTCCGAGATGGTGGTCTTGGCCACCTTCACGAAGGCCTTGTGCTCGTTGCGCAGGGCCTTGTCGCGGCCCACGCCGGCGGAGCGCTCCATGGCCTTCACGGCCTCGATGGGCGCCGGGTACTGGCCCTTGGTCTGGCCCTTGATGAAGCCCTTGGCGGTGGTGAAGACCATCATGGCCTCCATCATCTGCACGCCCAGGGGGCCGGTCTTCTGGGCGCGGCGCGCCTCGTAGTCGAACTCACCCGCGATGGCCCGCTTGATGAAGTCCTGCGCCGCGTCCGCCAGCTTCTCGGGGGCCACGACGGCCTCCACGAGGTGCAGCTTGAGGGCCTCGGGGGCCTTCGCGTTGCGGCCAGCGGCGATGAGCTCGATGGCGTTGTCAGCGCCGATGAGGCGCGGGAGCCGGACGGTGCCACCGAAGCCCGGGATGATGCCCAGCTTCGTCTCGGGCAGCCCGACGGCGGCCTTGGTGGACATGATCCGGAAGTCCGTCGACAGCGCCATCTCGAGGCCGCCGCCCAGGGCGGTGCCGTTGATGGCCGTGACCGTCGGGAACGGCAGGTCTTCGACGCCGTTGAAGATGGCGTTGGCCTGCTCCAGCCAGCCGATGATCTCGTCGTCGCTGCCGGCGAACATCTCACCGAACTCGGTGATGTCTGCGCCGACGATGAAGGTGTCCTTGGCGGAGCTGACGATGAGCCCTTGCACGCCCTCGGCGCCTTGCAGCGCCTCGACCGCGGCCTTCAGCTCGCCCAGCGTGGCCTTGTCAAACTTGTTGACCGACTCCGCTTGGTTGTCGAAGACCAGCTCGGCGACGCCGTCGCTCACCGACACCCGGATGGCTTGACCCTGGTAAAGCATCGAGGTCTCGTCCCTTCGCTCGGGTGATGCCGACCCGAGGCGGGCCGACGAAACGCCGCAGGCTAGCGCAGCGGCGGGTGGGTCGCAATCGACGCCGACCCATGGGATCCTGTTTGTCTGTCGGGCTCGCGCCTGGGGCGCCGCGCCGACCGCCCGCATTGATGCGGAGCCGGCCGGGCGGGATTCCAGGTGGCTCGGGCTGACGGTGGAACGCGGGACGGGTTCGAGGTGTCTCACCCAGCACCCCGCGCCAGAACGCCGCGCCGCTGGGCACCCCCAGCGGGCGCCATGGAGGATCTCGATGCCCCGATCGCCCCTCACGCCCCGCTGGGGGATCGCCTTGGCGCTCACCCTGACCGCGTGCGGCGCTCGACCGCCGCAGCCATCGGTCGACCCCAATCCGCCCACCGCCAGCGCCGACCAGCCCGGCCTGCCGGCCGCCGGCGCCTTCCTCACGCCCCCGCGGGCCCAGTGGGGCGGTGGAGGCTGGCTGGCGACGCCGCTGGAGCAGCGGCTGGCGAGCGCGCTGCGGCGCAGCGTGACCCCACCGGCGGCGGCCGACTGTCTGGCGCGGGAGTACGCTGCCCGCTTCGCCGTGGACGGTGAGGATCCCGATCCCGCGACGGTGCAGCACCTCAACCAACACTGCGGCGGGTGGGCGCGGCCGGCCCGGATCGTGGCGCTGTCCGGCTCGGGCCCTGGGCCTATCGAGCAAGGCCTGGCCCGGCTCGGCGGCGACGCGCTGGCGGGCGCGGTCGGTGTGGGCGCGGTCACCCGCCCCGACGGGGGCGTCACCGCCGCGCTGGTGTTCCCCGCGGGGCAGGTGCAGCTGGAGCCGGTCCAACGTACCGCGACGGCGGCCCGGCTGGCCGGCCAGGTGCTGCGGGCCGACGGCGCCCTGGAGCTGTGGCGGCGCGCTGGGGACGGGGTCAGCGAGGCGCCGCTCACCAGCGACGCGACCGGCCAGTTCGAGGCCACCCTGACCCGCGCCGCGGACGAGCCCGTGACCTACGAGCTGGCGGCCCGCCAGGGGCGCTTCCGCCGCACCCTCGCCCTGCTGACCCTTGGCCCGCCCGCAGCCACCTACCCGGCGAGCCCCAGGCGCCCACGGCCTCCGCTGGCGGCCATCCGAGACGACGCCGTGGCGGCCATCAACCGCCAGCGACGCGCCGCTGGCGCTCCCCCGCTCACCGCGCTGCCCCGGCTGGCGCCGGTGCTCGACGACTGGCTGGCGCGGGTCGCCGCCGGGGAAGGTGGGGACGCCCCCAGTGGGCTCCTGGACGCCGAGGGGCGCCCCTTCGCGCAGGTGGCGTTCGCCTTGGGCGAGGGCGCGGACGGCCGCCAGGCCGCGGAGCTGGTGCTGGGCACGCCGACAGGCCTCGCGACCCTGACCGACGCCACCCTGACCGAGGTGGCCGTCGGGGCGCGGCCCTTCGATCGCGGCGAGGGCGTGGATCTGGTCGTCGCCGCCGTGCAGGGCTTCACGGCCAGGCCGCCCAGCGAGGCGAGGCCCGCCCTGCTGTCGGCGCTCAACGCCGCCCGCGCGGCCGTCGGCGCGCCCCCGGTGCAGGCCAACCCGGCCCTCGACGCCGTCGTCCAGTCGGTCGCCCATGAGGCCCTGGCTGGCACGCTCCCGTGGCAGCAGGTCGCCGACGTGGTGGGCGCAAAGGCGGCCGAGGCCGAGCTCGTCAAGGGCGCGTTTGGCGTCGGAGGGCTCACCGCCGTGGCCCTGACCGACGTCGACTTCAGCCGCGAGCCCGCCGCCCTCGACCCCTCGCTGCGCCACGTGGGCCTCGGGGTCGCCGGGGGGGCCCTTCCCGGCCAAGGCGCCCCCCGCCACGTCGTGCTCTTCATCACCGCAGAGGCCTTGAACGACAACGCCTCGCGGCCCGCCACGCCCGCCCCCTGACGGCGGCGCCCGCCGGCCGGATTCGGGGTTGACACCCCCCGGCGCCCCCGCATAAACAGGCGCCACTTCGAACGGTGGGCCATTCGGCCCCGTGGAATGACGACATGGGATCAGGCGATAGACGGGGGTCGAGACGACCACCGACATCGCTCAACGAGCCTGGCCGCCACGCCATCAGCTGATTCGACCGGCCCCGGTCGGCTCAGCCGATCGGGGCAACGCCCTTTGGGTGTGCCCATCGCGACCCGCGCCAGGCTGGACGCTGACCTTCGGGTCACGTGCAAGGAGTGGCGTGATGCAGACGCATGCGATGAAGCACACGGCGCCGGCGCTGGTCTTCGATGGCCTCACCGCGCGACAGGCGAAGCGACGCGCCCTGGCCTGGTGGTATGGCCACCAGCCGGAGCTCAACGGCATCGGGGTCTCGGAGTTCTTTGCCCACTGCCGCATGACGCGGGTGGGCGGCGTGACCCGGATCACCTACTACACCGAGCCGCCCGCGGCCTGACGCTGCGGTGTGGCTCCCTCGGGTCCGCGCTGATGGACCCTGGCGGCGGAGGTGCAGATGACTGGCAAGCTGGGCCGGAACGACCCGTGCCACTGCGGCAGCGGCAAGAAGTACAAGCAGTGCCATCAGCGCCTCGATGAGGAGCGCGAGAAGGCCGAGCGCGAGCTGAAGACCATCGGCCAGTGGGTGAGCTTCCACACCTCGCGGCTGATCGCGCAGGTGCCGGAGGCGGCCCGGCCGACCGGGGACGACGCGCTGCTCAACGAGCTGGCGGTGTTCGACCTGCCCGGCGGCGACGCCGACGTGCACATCTCGGGCACCGCGCAGCCGGACGACAGCGCCGAGGTCCACGCGCTGGCGCGGGCCCTGGCGAGCAGCCACCTGTCGCTCCACGAGTGCACCGAGTGCAAGCGCGGCCGGGGCGTGCGCCTGACCGATCGCCTGACCGGCGCGACCCAGATGGTGTGGGATCCCGAGCTGGGCGCCTCCGTCGATCCGATGGAGGTCCTGCTCTGCCGCGTGATCAAGGTCGGCGACCGCGCGGTCGTCGCCTCGGGGCACGAGAAGGTCTACTTCCGCGGCCGCAAGCAGGCCATCGCCGATCTTGCGGCGACCATCGACGCCGCCGCCGGTGAGGACGCCATCGCGCGGGCTGGCTGGCTGAAGCGCAACGGCGCAGCGGTCATCGAACGGGCCCGCGCGGCCCGCCCGAGCCAGTGAGCGCCGACACCCCCGGACCCCAGGGTCCGGACGGCCCCGAGGGCGCCGCCCAGGCGGAGGCTCAGCCCGCGGCCCAGCCCCTGGTGCGCCCGGAGCCGCTGGCCCGCGAGGAGCTCGTGCCCCTGCGCGGCCCCACGAGCTTCGCGGCCTGGCGAGAGGCCGCCGAGCGCGAGCCGCGGGGCATGCAGCTGCTCAACCAGCTCATCTCGCCCCACGACGCCAGCACGCTCATCCCCATGCTCCCCAGCGAGGATCTGCATGGGTTCGTGCACCGCATCGGCCTGGAGGACTGCAGCGAGCTGCTGAGCCTGGCGTCGGGCGAGCAGGTGCGCGACATGCTCGACGCCGAGATCTGGGAGGGCGACACCCTCTCGGTGGAGCGCCTCGACCCCTGGCTGACCGCCCTGATGCACGCGGGCCCCGACGTGCTGGCCGCGCGCCTCCTCGACCTCGACGACGCGGTGATCAACTGGATCGTGCGGCGCTCCGTGCGCGTGGTCGTGCTCGACGATCCCGAGGACTACAACCCGCCCGCCGAGGAGCACGTCACCACGCCTGACGGGCGCATGACGATCATCTTCCCGGAGGGCGCCTCGCGGGACCTCCCGACGAAGATCTTCCTCGACTGGCTGATGCGGGCTGACAGCGAGCTGTGCATCAACCTGCTGCTCGGCGCCGAAGCGGCGCTGGACTCGGTGGTGCAGGAGGACGCCTACCGCTGGCGGACGGCCCGCATGGCCGACCGCGGGTACGTCGAGTACTACGAGGCGCTGGCGATCTACGCGCCGCCGCCCGCTGGGGTGGTGGTCACGCGGCCCACGCCGCTGCCCGCCCCACCCCACCGCTGGCTCACGCCGGTGATCGACGCCGAGGCGCGGCTCGCGCAGGCCTTCGCCGCCCTGCCCGAGGCCGCGCGCGCCACCAGCCAGACAGAGCTGGCCTTCGTGGCCAACATGGCGCTGTCGGCCGACCGCGTGGAGCCCTGGGACCTGGAGCGCCAGGACGAGACCCTGCGCCGCCTGCGCGCCGGCCTGGTGCTGGGCCTGGACGTGCTGGGGGGTGGCCAGCCCGCCGATGACGTGGCCGTGCTGACCGAGACGCCGCTGGCGCTGGTCTTCCGCCATGGCTACGCCCGAATGACGGCGCCCGTTCGCACGCTGGCGAAGGCTCGGCGGGCCCTACGGCTCGGGGACGACGCCACCGGCGCCGTGGATCTCGACGCGCTGCGCCCATGGGCCGAGGCGCTGCTGGGCGGCCGGCACCCACGCCGACCCGATGGCGCGCCCATCGCGACGGCCGCCGACCTGCGCGAGGCGGCTGCGGCCGCTGAGGCCCTGGCAGACCTCGTCACCGTCGCGGGCAGATCCCGGCCGCCCGCCACGCCCATCGGGGCGTGGATCGCCACGGCCTTCGCCCGCGCAGCGGCCGGGCTCGCGGGCGATGGCCCCCTGCCCCTCTCGGCCATGGCCACCGCTCACCGCGCGCTGTTCACCCCCGCCGGGGCGTGGACGGAGGCGGCCGCGGCCTCGCTCGGGGCCTTCTGGACGCAGCGCGGCGGCGCAGACGCGACGGCGCGGGCCGCGCTGGCGACCCAGCTCATCGACGAGCTGAGCCACGTGGCCCCAGACGATCTCGAGCCCCGGTTCGTCAGCCTGTGGGTCGTGGCGGACGCCTGACCCGCTGGCTCAGGCTGGCTGCCACGGCAGCGCCCACCGCCGCCCACCCACCGCCACCACCGCGTCGCCGTCGACCTCGATGATCCATGCGCTCAGCTGGTTCTGGCAGTCGCGGGTGAGCTTCGCCCGCCGGTGGGGCGCGAGCTGGGCGTAGACGAAGTCGCCCACGGCGGACAGGCCGTCGGCTGGCACCGACCACACCTCGCCGTTGTTGAGCGTCGCCCGCAGCGCGGCCCCCTCCGGCCGCAGCCGCCGCACGAAGAAGGCCGTGTCGGCCACCTTCACGTAGCACCACGTGTCGCCCACCCGCAGGATCGGCTCGTGGCTGTCGGGGTGCGTGTCGAGGCCCTGATCGAAGAGGGCGATCAGCTTGGGGTGTTCGAAGGGGGCCCCCTCGTGCCACCAGCGGCCCTCAGCGTCCAGGTGCAGGTCGAGGGACCGGCGCACCTGGTCCAGCCAGGCGGCGAAGCCCGGGTCGTCGGGGGCCGGTCGGGTCACGGCCGGATCACGGCGAGAGGGTGAAGGCCAGCGTCTTGGCCTCGGCGGACAGCCGCCCGGTCGGGTGCTTGAAGGAGCCGAGCAGCCGGCTGAGGGTGAGGGTGCCGTCGGCGGCCTTGGCCCCCTCGCCGACCATCACGTTGATGGCCTCCTGCTCCGCGGCCAGCGCGGGGGCGCCGGGCGCAGGCAGCACCTGCACCTCGATGCGGTTCTCCCCCATCTGCAGGCGGCTGCTGAGCTCGGCGACGTACTGCGGCTGGTCGGGCGCGATGTCCACGAGGGGCTGCCCGTTGACCGTGAGGTGCAGCTTGTAGTGGCCCGGCGACGGCACGTTCACCACGAGCCACACCGTCGGCATGCCGATCTGCGCGGCGGGGGCGGCGGAGGGGGCGGCGGACGGCGGGGCGCTGGGCGGCGCGCTGGCGGGCGCGCTGCCGGCGACCTCGATCTTGTACCCCGGGGCCTGGATGTGCACGTCGCCCTTGGCGTCGAAGCGCACCTGGGTGACCTCCAGGGTGGCGTCCACGAGCGCACCAGAGACCTTCACACCGTTGACAAACACCTCGACGGCGGCGGCCGGCGCGGCCACCCCGAGGCAGAGCAAGAAGAAGAACAGACGGGCTTGGGCGTGCGTTGACACCGGGCTCCCCCTTTCGTAAGACAAGCTGTCGGCCCCGCGAAGAGGACCGATTTCAACGTCATATATAAGCAGAACGCCACGTGCCCACCAGAAGGCCTACCGAGAGCGGTCATTTCCAGGCCAGCGATGGGACCCGGTTGTACTTCGAATACGACCAGGTCACCGAGCCCCTCGCTGCCCTCCTCATCGTCCACGGCTTTGGCGATCACTGCGGTCGCTACGCCGACATGGCGGCGCGCTTCGTCGAGCGCGGGTACAGCTGCTATCGCTTTGACTACCGGGGCCACGGCCGGGCTGATGGGCGCCGCGGGCACATCTTCGACTTCGAGGACTACCAGCGGGATCTGGCGGCCTTCCGCGCCCACGTGGCGGAGCGGGTGGGCCCCGAGACCCCGCAGTTCCTGCTGTCGCACAGCAACGGCGGGCTGATCTCGCTGCATGGGGTGGCCCGCGATCCAAAGGGCCTCGCCGGCCTGGTGTTCAGCTCGCCCTTCTTTGGCCTCGCGCTGAAGGTGCCCGTGGTCAAGGCGACGGCGGGCCGCTGGCTCAGCAAGCTGATCCCGGCGATGGCGCTGCCCACGGGGATCGACGCGAAGACCGTGTCCCACGACCCGGACGTGATCGCCGGCTATGACGCTGATCCGCTGGTGGGCCACGTGGCCTCCGCGCGCTGGTTCACCGAGACCGTCGCGGCCCAGGCCAACCTGGGTGAGCTGGCGAAGCGGATCACCCTGCCCGTGCTGCACCAGCAGGCGGGCGACGATCGCATCGCCTCTGCGCCCGCCGCCAAGGCCGTCTTTGAGCAGCTGGCCAGCGCGGATCGCACCCTCACGGTCTACGACGGCCTCTTCCACGAGATCTGGTTCGAGCTCGAGCGTGAGCCCGTCCTGGACGAGCTCGAAGGCTGGCTGGCCCGACACCTGCCCAGCTCTCCGTGACGCCCGCCGCCGCTCGGTCCAGCGGCCGGGTGCTTGACCGACCGGCCTGCGTGGCCTGAGGCGACCATGGCGCTGCTCGAACTCACCGACGTCAGCAAGCGGTACGGCGCGACGCAGGCCCTCGACGCCGTGTCCTGCGCGCTCGACGGCCGCGCGATCGGGCTGCTCGGGCCCAACGGCGCCGGCAAGACCACCCTCATGAAGGTGCTCCTGGGGCTCGACGCCCCCGACACGGGCCTGGTCCGGGTGCTGGGCATCGACGCGCGGCAGGCGCCCACCGAGGTCCGCGGGCGCCTGGGCTACGCCGCCGAGGGCCCGGGCCGCCTGCCGGGGCTGTCGGGGCTCGAGTCCGTGGCCCTGGCCGGCGAGCTCTGCGGGCTACGCCGGCGCACCGCCCTGCTCCGGGCCCACGACATGCTCGACCTCGTCGGGCTCGACGAGGCGCGCTACCGGCTCGTCGAGACCTACAGCACGGGCATGCACCAGCGGGTCAAGGTGGCGATGGCCCTGGTGCACGATCCCGATCTGGTGCTGCTCGATGAGCCCACCAGCGGCCTGGATCCGGAGTCCCGCGACGAGCTGCTGGACCTGATCGTGCACCTGCGCGAGGGCGGCGGCCCGGCGGTGATCCTCTCGACGCACCTGCTGCACGACGTGGAGCGCACCTGCGACGCCGTGCTGATCATGCAGCGCGGTCAGGTGCGCTTCGCCGGCCCCATCGCCGCGCTCCAGCAGCCCGCCACCGGCCGCTGGACGGTGCGCACGGCCTTCCCCGCGCCGGCCCTCGCGGACGCCCTGCGGGCCCACGGCGCGATGGCGGCGCCAGGCGAGCGGCCCGAGGCCTGGACCGTGACCTTGCCGCCCGGTGCCGACCCCACGCTGATCTGGCAGGCCGCCGCGTCAGCGCAGATCTCGGTGGTGCACCTGGCCCCCCAGACCGACAGCCTGGAGCAGGCCTTCCTGGGCGCCATCAAGGAGACCGCCTCATGATGCGCGACGAGGTCCACGCCATCGGCTACCGCCGCCTCGAGGGTCCCCGGCCGGTGTGGCCCGGCTGGCCCATCGCCCGCACGCTGTGGGTGCTCGGCTGGCGCCGCCGCGCCACCAAGATGAGCCTGATGGCGTGCTTCGGGGTGTTCGGCGTGCACGGCGTGTGGCTGGTCAGCCAGCTGATGGCGCGGCGTTACTTGAACCTTGGCCCGCGGCGCGGGCTGCTGACTGGGGTCGACCGGGTGGTGGGCAGCGTGCACGAGGTGCTCGCCGCGTACGTCTCGATCCAGTTCTTCGTCACCGCGCTGGTCATCGCCGTGGTGGCCTCGGGGGCCATCGCCGACGACCGACGCGCGGGGGCCTTTGAGCTCTACTTCTCGCGGCCGCTCACCCGCCTGCACTACGCCCTGGGCAAGCTGCTGGGGGCGGGGCTGATCCCCTTTGGGACCCTCGTGTTCCCGACCTTCGTGCTGTGGCTCACCGCGGTCGGGATCGCCCCGCCTGGGATGCGCAGCGAGCTGTGGTGGCTGGCGGTGCCTGCGGTGGGGAGCGCGGCCCTCGGCGCCGCAACGCTGACCGCCGGCATCATCGGGCTCAGCGCGCTCGGCGAGCGCAGCCTCACCGTGTGCACCGCCTTCGTCGCCGGGCTCCTGCTGATGTCGGGCGTGTGTGAGGGCCTGGTGGAGTCGGGGTTCGAGGCCTGGGGGTACCTGTCGCCAGAGCGGGATCTGCGCACCGTCGTCGACTGGCTCCTGCAGGTCGGCCACGACAGCCTCTCGGCCAGCCTGCTGCCCGGCCGGCCCGACGGCAACGGCAGCCCGGCCCTGTCGCTGCTGGCCCTCGGCGCGTGGATCGCCGCTGGCCTGCTGGCCCTGACGTGGCGGATCCGCCGGGAGGTGCGGGCGGGATGAGCGAGCCACACCTGAGCGCCCGCAACGTCAGCAAGCTGTTCGGCCCGGTGCGCGCCCTCAACGACATCGACCTGCAGATCGGGCCCGGGGTGACCGGCCTGCTGGGCCCCAACGGCTCGGGCAAGTCGACCCTCATGAAGCTGTTCGCCGGCGAGCTGCTGCCCGACGAGGGCGACGTGCGGCTGCTGGGGCACGACCCGTTCCACTTCGCCCCCGTGCGCCGCGGGCTGGGGCTCTGCCCCGAGCAGGACGCGTTCTACGAGGACCTGAGCGGCTACGACTTCGTCGAGGCGCTGACCCGGCTCAACGGCTTCTCGGCTGCCGACGCCCGCGCCCGCACCGCCGCGACCATGAAGCGCGTCGGCCTCGAGATCTACGGCCGCAAGCGCATCCGGGAGATGAGCCGCGGGATGCGCCAGCGCACCAAGATCGCGCAGGCCATCGCCCACGATCCGCCCGTGGTCCTGCTCGACGAACCGCTGACGGGCGCCGATCCCGTCGCCCGCGCGGATCTGATCGCGTTGGTGCGCGCCCTGGGTCAAGAGGGCCGCTGCGTGCTGGTCTCGAGCCACGTGCTGCACGAGGTCGAGGCCATGACCCACCAGGTGGTGTTCATCCGCTTCGGCCGCCTGCGCGCCCAGGGCGACGTGTTCCGGCTGCGCGGCAAGCTCGAAGACCGGCCCTACCGCGTCGTGCTCAGCGTCAGCGGGGACGCCCGCGCCTTCGGCAGCCAGCTGCTCGGTCTGGCCCACGTGCAGACGGTGACGGTGCTGGCCGACGACCGCCTGGAGCTGACCACGACCGACCTCGATGACGCCGCGCGGGGCGTGCCGGCGCTCGCGCAGGCCCACGGCGTGCGCCTGACCCGCTTCACCAGCCCGGACGCCGACCTCGAGAGCCTCTACCGCTACCTGGTGAGTCAGCCATGAGCCACCCCGCGCTGCCGCCCCTGCCCGCCGGGCACAGCCCCCGCGCCGCCGCGTTCTGGCTGGGGTTCCACCTGCGCCGCAACCTGAAGAAGCGCGCCTTCTGGCTTTGGGCGCTCGCCGTGATCATCGTCTTCGCCGTGGTGATGGGCACCGCCGGCCTGCGCGGCGGCGGCCTGGGCAACCTGTTCATCCTGCGCATCACGCCGCTGCTGAGCCTGTTCTTCGCCACCGGCGTGCTCCGCGAAGAGATCGAAGACCAGACCCTCACCTACGGCTTCAGCCGCCCCGTGGGCCGCGCGTGGCTCTATGGCGCGCGGGTCGTGGCCGCGCTGGTGCCCGTCGCCCTCTTGGGGCTGGTGCCCGCCTTCATCGCCGGCACCGCGGCCGGGCCCACGGCGCCCCCGCGGTACCTCGCGGCCTCCGCGCTGATCATCCTGGCCTACGGTGGCGTGTTCGCGCTGCTGGGCCTGCTGGTGCGGTGGCCCACCTGGCTGGGGCTGGCGTTCCTGGTGGCCTGGGAGCAGCCCGTCGCCCTGGTGCCGGGCTTCTTCGGGCGGCTCACCCTGCTCACCCACGCCCGTGCCGTCGCGGGGCTGCCCGCCGGCGAGTCGCCCTGGAGCGGCCTGCTCACCGTGCCGCCCGCGTGGGCCTCGGCCCTGGTGCTGGCGGCGGTGGCGGCGCTGACCTTCTGGTTGGGGGGGTGGCTCATCAGCCGGCGCGAGTACCAGCTGGCGAAGTAGCCGGGGCCCCGGGGCCGCTCGGCCCACCGGGGCCGCCCGGGCTCACTGCACGGGCAGGATGCGCTCCAGGTAGGCCCGGTTCTCGGGGGTCCAGACCCCGTGGCTGCCGGGCTCGAGCTCGGCGCGCTCGCTGAAGGGCCGATCCACCCCGCAGTCCATGATCTGCCGCGGCCCGGGGGCGTTGTGGTACTGGCCGCAGCCGGGCGCGACGGGCAGCCCCAGCGAGTGGCCGATCTCGTGGGTGACGGTGTTGCCCACCAGGCTGCCCAGGGTCTGCACCGCGCGGTCGATGACCGCGTGCCGCGCGCCGCCGGGGAACTCCCCGGTCTCCACGGGCGTGCGGATGACCGGGTCGAAGATCTCGTCGAAGACCTCCCCCGCCGTCTGCGTGTCGTTCACGGGCGCCTCGTTGAGCTCGTTGGGCTGGCCCCGCTGCGCCGACAGTTGCAGGAAAGACTCCACGAAGATGCCGCCGTAGCTGTCGCTGTCGGCGTTGCGCCCCGCCAGCAGATCGTCGAGGCGGTTGTTGCAGCGATCCAGGCCCGTGGTGTTGTCGAGCCCGAACAGGAACTGGTCGTTGGGGTCCGGGCCCCCGATCTCGACGGTGCTGTACGTCAGCCAGTCGTCGGGCTGGGTGTCGCGCACCTCCAGGTTGATGCCCGCGTAGTCGCGCTCCACGACGGCGACGATGCGCTGGCGCACCAGGGCGCTGATGTTGCGCAGCCCGTACTTGCGCAGCGACTCGGTGAAGGACGGCAGGAAGCGCAGGTACACCACCTGCTTGGGCGGCAGGATCTCGAAGTCGAGCGGGTACGGCTCCCCCTCCACCGCCTGGTCGTTGCGGATCGTCACAGGGGTCACCGCCCCCTGCACGGTGCCCGGGGTGGCCCCCAGGTCGTCGCTGAGGCACTGCGCGCCGCGCACCGCGTAGTTGACCCGCATGCTGAAGACCAGCGACTGCCCGCTCTCCCACACGGGATCGAGCTCGATGCCCTGCGGCCCCAGGTCCACCGAGGGCCCGCCCGCCGCGGGCTGGAAGGTCCCCGACAGGCGCAGCACCGTGCTGCCTCCCACGCCGGCCCCCAAGAAGCCATTGCCCGTGATGCGCACCGCCTGGCCACGGCTCGCGGCGAGGGTCTCCACCCGCCCGATGCTCGGCGGCAACAAGATGAACCGCACCGACACCGGCAAGCTCTCGGCGCGCCAGCCCTGGCCCTCGTTCACCACCCGCACCTCGGCCTCGACGCTGCCGGGCTCGTGGCCGACCCACGCGGGGTCGAAGAGCACCGACGCGCGATCGCGCAGCCAGCCCGGGGCGTTGCTCGGCGGCTCGGCCAGCGCCTCGACGTCGAGGCGGCGGGTGACCCCATCGGCGTCGCGGGTGTAGGTGCCCGACATCACCAGGCGCGTCGCGCCCTCAGCGCCGCCGATGAAGCCCCGCCCCCGCACGTCGAGGGGGCTCGCGGGGAACACCGCGTTGGCCATGCGATCGAACTCGGGGCTCAGCTCGTGGTGGACGGGCGCCACGACGCCGGTC